>NZ_CAKVKB010000126.1 GCF_934754915.1 uncultured Clostridium sp. | reverse complement strand
TATAAATGATAAGATAGAAGTGTAAAGAAATGATTATTTAAGAATGTATAAAATTGCTTAAATAAGGTATAATTGCCTCAAAAAGGATTAGAGGTAATTATGATTATAAAAGCTAATATTTATTCTGAGATTGAAATTAATAAGTTAGAAGATCTTCATAAATTAAAAACGCTTATGGAGGAGAATAATTTGAAAGTAAATAAAAGTCAAATTGCTAGAGAACTTGGAGTTGATCCTAGAACTGTAGGGAAATATTTAAATGGATATATAAAATCTCACCATAGAAACAGGAAATCTAAAATTGATGATTTCGAACCAATAATAAAGTCAATTCTTAGTGAAGAATCAATTCAAATCTTTTATTACAAACGAGTTTTATGGCAGTATTTAAAAGATAATCATAATCTCGACTGTGCACAGTCTTCGTTTAGAAGATACATATCTAGTAAGCCTGAATTTAATGATTATTTTAAAAGAAGGCAAAAAAGACATATATCTAATAATTCTATCATGAGATATGAAACAGACAAAGGACATCAAGCACAATTGGACTGGAAAGAAAATATTGAATTTGTATTAAATACTGGTGAAACAATTAATATTAATATATTTGTGTTAATTCTCTCGTATTCACGATTTAGAATTTATAGACTTTCTTTAGATAAGTCACAAGAAATATTATTTTCATTTTTAAATGAATCATTTGAAATATTTGGAGGTGTACCTCATGAATTATTGACAGATAATATGAAAACTGTTATGGATGAAGCGAGGACAAGTTATAAGAAAGGTAAAGTAAATAATAAATTTCAATAATTTGCAAATGATTATGGATTTAAAGTCCGTCCCTGCATAGCAGGAAGACCAAATACAAAAGCCAAAGTCGAAGCTCCTATGAAGTTGCTTGATGAAATTAGAGCTTATAATGGAAAACTTAATTATGAAGAACTTATAAGATTAGTTGAAAAACTTAATAATAGAATAAATAGTTCGTGCCATACAACTACAGGAAAAATTCCAGTTTTACATTTGCAAAAAGAAAAAGATTTCTTACTTGAACTTCCAACAGAACAAATAAGAAATCAATACAACATTACCACTACAAGTGTTAAAGTTAATCGCCAAAGCATGATTTCATATAAATCAAATCAATATTCTGTACCACCAGAATATATAGGCAGAAAACTAAAACTGCAAGTATATGATAACCAACTACATTTATATTATAACACAGATTTGGTTACTATTCATGAAATAAAAAGTCAGTATTTAAATTATCATGATGATCATTATTTAAAAATTAGTGCCTTAACATTTAAAAGTGAGAAATATGAAATGATTGAAATGGCAAAAAATAATTTAAAATTGATAGGAGAAGTATATAAAAATGAATAGTACATACAATCAACTTGTTAAAAATTTAGAATATTTAAAAATGAAACAAATGATCAACCATTTAGATGAAGTAATTGATTTTACAACAAAAAATAATCTATCTTTTGTTGATGCATTGATAAAATTGACCACTCATGAAATAGATTTTAAAGAAGCTAATATGGTAAAAGCAATGGTAAAAGTAGGGGCATTTCCTCATAATAAAGAAATTAAAGACTTTGATTTTAACTTTCAGCCTAGTATTAATAAAGACCAGATATTAGATTTTGCTACGCTTCGATTTTTAGAAGCTGATGAAAATATAGTATTTTTAGGCTCAAGTGGTGTTGGAAAAACTCATTTAGCAACATCTATTGGTATCGCTGCCGCAAAGCGAAGATATAGTACATATTTTATTAAATGTAATGATTTATTACAGCAATTAAAAAGAGCTAATTTAGAAAATAGACTTGATTCAAGGCTTAAACACTTTAGCAAATATAAGCTGCTAATTATTGATGAACTTGGATATTTGTCAATAGATAAAGAAGATTCAAAACTATTTTTTCAGCTCATTGATATGCGTTATGAGAAAAAAAGCACAATACTTACTACCAATATTAATTTTAATGCTTGGGACGATATTTTTTATGATCCTATAATTGTTAATGCTATTTTAGATAGAATTCTTCATCACGCACACGTAGTTTCAATTACTGGAAATTCTTATAGATTAAAAGATCATTTAAATTTTGAAGAGAACTAAAAATTACATTCTTAAATGATCAAAAAATCACATTTTAATATTGACATTTATATCCATCCAGCTGCGTTCTGTATTGCGCTGGCAATAAACATTTGTTTCAATCTGATTGACTGTAGGTATAACTTTGTTGTAAGCAATCAAGTCAAGTAGCTGATCAGGTTCAAAATTAGAAACGCCGATGGAACGTATTTTACCATTTGCATAAAGTTTTTCAAGAACTCGCCATGCAGCATAATAATTTGCAAAAGGCCAGTGCAGAAGCAGAAGGTCAATATAATCTGTTTGTAGATTCTCAAGTGATTGCATGACAGAGCGCTCTGCATTCTCATAATACTTGAAATTTACTTTTGTGACAAGAAAAATTTCCTTTCTGTTAATGCCAGATTGCTTTATACCTTTTCCAACTTCTTTTTCATTTCCATAGGCTTCTGCAGTGTCAATCATGCGATATCCTGTTTGAATTGCAGAAGATACTGCATTAATGCAAGGCTCACCGTTCAGCATAAAGGTACCAAAGCCCATCAAAGGTATTTCAATTCCGTTGTTAAGTTTCAAGTATTCCATAATAATTCCTCTATTTTGATGTATTGAACAAGTTTTATTTTCGTGATACCATAATTGTAATAAGTTCGTGTAACACGAAGTCAATAATTTTTTGAATATAAAATTATGTATTTTATTTTTTAGGAGAGACTCATGTATTATACAATCAAACAACTTGCAGATATGTTTCACATAACAGAGCATACAATACGATATTACACAGATATTGGTCTTCTTCCTTGTAAGAGGGATAGCGGCAATCGCAGAATATTTGATGAGGAGTCAGTAAATTGGATGCAGGGTATTTCCTGTTTAAAAGGATGTGGTGCTTCTATTGAAATAATCAAAAAGTACTGTGAATTATGCAAATGTCCAGAATCAAAAGAAAATATGGAAGCAAGATATCAGATTATTTTGAAACAGAGAGAAGAAGCACATAAGAGGTTAGAAGAAGCAAAAGCAACCGTTGAGTATATGGATAAAAAAGTAGAACATTATCAGGCAGTATTGGATGGTTTGATACGAGATGATACCAACCCAGTAAATTGGACTAATGACACACGACCAGAACAGCATAAAAAATAGACGATTGATAATTAAGGATTTTCCCCACTTGTGGGGAAAGATGATTATATTTTTGAAAATTTGATTAAATTTAATTTGATATTTGTATGACAGTTTTTAGTTTAGAAAGATAAAAAATATTAAATTAATGGCAAGATAATAAGCATAAGATATAGTGACAAGGGAGTTAATATATAGAAAATTCAGTATAATTTGTGGAGTGATTGATACTGAAAATAGCATAACTTTATGGAGGGAAAAAAATGAAAATAAAATCAGTTGCAGTTTTAGGTGCAGGTGCAGTTGGTTCATATGTGATATGGGGACTTTCAGCACTTGATACAATAAATTTAGGTGTTGTTGCAGAAGGAGAACGTGCTGAACGCTTGAAACAAAAAGGATGTACTATTAATCATGTTACTTATCATCCACAGGTATGGACACCACAGGAAGCAAATGGTGTTGATCTGCTCATCATTGCATTGAAATATGGAGCACTGCCAGGAGCATTGGAAAGTATAAAGACAATTGTTGGCGATAATACAATTGTGATGAGCCTTATGAATGGTGTGGATAGTGAAGAATTGATTGAAAAAAAAGTGAACAGTTCTAATATTTTGTATTCTTTAATCAAGGTGGCTTCACATAAAGAGGAAAATGGCTATTGTTTTGATCCTGATACTACTATAGGAATTATTTTTGGTGAACTTATTCCTCCATATGAAAGTGAACGAGTATGTGCAATAGAAGAACTTTTTGCAGATACAGGAATTCATTTTCGTCATACAAAGCATATAAGGGAGGAGATATGGAGTAAATTTCGATTGAATGTATGCAACAATTTACCACAGGCAATTTTAGGAGCTGGTGCAGGCTGTTATAGAGACAGTACTCATATGGAAGCAATAAGAAATGGACTAAGACATGAATTGGAAGCAGTTGCATCTGCAAAGGGAATTGATATGAGTAAGGCAGACGAATCATCAGGACATGGAAGTGCAGTTCCGCCTTCTGCACGTTATTCTACACTTCAGGATTTGGATGTAGGAAGACATACAGAAATTGATATGTTTTCAGGTGCTTTGATAAAAATGGGAAAGGAACTGGATGTGCCAACACCATATAATGAATATACATATCATATGATAAAGGCATTAGAAGAAAAGAATGATGGTCTTTTCAATTACACAGATAAAAACAAAAAAGCTACATATTCAAAATAATTATTTATGCAAAATTGAGTGTTTTTCCATGAAGAATAAAATATTTCCAAGTTTTCTTTGATTTTTATAAGTTTTAAATAAATTTGTAATTGGAATGTAATTTTAGAGTCTATATATAATTTTTTTAATATTGTAACATTGATATAAGATAAACTTTGAATGTGATTTTAATACTGTAATATATATGGAAATTTAGATTTCATGAGAAAACTGAAGCTGTCACACAGAGAATAATTATGCTATATATAGCAGTTAGACTTCTTAATGTAACAGCTTCAGTTTTTTTAAAAATAAAATATCTTATCCTCAGAAAACTGGACATAGACAGTATCATAAAGTTTAAAATTAAAATCATCTTTAGATATTGTAAATTCAATAGGTTTCATTTCAGAATTTATATCCTTTTTTATATATATTGTAAGATCAAAAGGATTTTCAATTATATTTGAAATTATGAAAGGATATGTATTTATAGCAGAATTATCATATGAGATTTTTATATTATGAGATCTTATGCATAAATAGCTTATATCATGTGGTATCTCATTTTTAAAGTTATATTCGTATCCAAAATCCTCTGCCATTATGCTGTGAGTTCCTGTTTTTAAAGCATGAGATATATTCTTACAGCCTGTCAGTTTAGCTTCAGCTATAGTTTTTGGATGTTCAAAAAGATCATGTTTATTTCTTTTATTTAATGAACAGCCATTTTGATATACAATTATTTCATCACATATCCTATAAGCTTCGCCTATATCATGTGTAACAAAAATTACATTTTTATTGAAATCCTTAATTATTGAAATAAGTTCCTTTTCCATGTTATTTCTAAGCTGGGTATCAAGAGCTGAAAAAGGTTCATCTAAAAGCAGTATGTCAGGAGAAGTTATAAGCGCTCTTGCAAGTGCTGCTCTTTGCATCTGTCCTCCTGAAAGCTGCCAGGGATACCGATTTTCCAAACCTGAAAGATTGAATTTTTCAAGATAACTGAGCATAAGTTTTTCTTTTTCATCTTCTGATATATCTTTAATTCCTATTTTTATGTTATCTCTAATTGTCATTGTTGGAAATAAAGCGTAGTTCTGAAACAGATAACCTGTCTTTCTCATTTGGGGAGAAAGATTTATTTTTTTTTCTGAATCAAAAAGAACTTTGTTATTTAATATTATTTTTCCTTTGTCTGGAGTAATCAGTCCAGATATGCATTTTAATGTAATGCTTTTTCCAGAACCTGATTCACCTAAAAGTCCTAAAACGCCACTGTCATTTTCAAATTTCACCTTCAGATTAAATGAGGAAAACTGCTTTTCTATATCTACATATAGAGACATTATTTTGTCCTGCTACTTAAAATGTAATCAAATATAAACATTCTAAGAGTTTTACTGCTTCAACGTATCTGTTTTTGCTATAAAAGCTACTTACATTTGGTATAATACTCCACAGTCGTAAATTCCCGACTAGCCATCGGTACATACTTATAATAGCTTTATTGTGCTATTTTATAAGTTAAACAATCTCTTAAATTAAGACTTGCATTATAATCTCTATCCTCAATATAACCACAATCGCATTTATATACTCTATCTTTAAGTTTTAAATCTTTCTTGATAGAACCACAACAATGACATAACTTGCTTGATGGATAAAATCTATCTGCAATTCTTAACTCAATCCCTAAAGCATTACATTTATTAGTTAACTTATTTCTAAATTTATAAAATTTCTGCCCTGCTACTGCTTTAGATAAATGCTTATTCTTCATCATACCTTTTACATTTAAATCTTCAATAGTAATAAAACTTGGTTTTTGTTTTACTATATTTGAAATTATTTTATTAATGTAATCAGTTCTTATATTATTTAGTATATTATGAAGTTTTTGTACCTTAACTATTTTATTGTTTATATTAGACTTAGTAGCAGTTCCTCCTTTCTTATTTTTATTTCTTAATTTTAAACTTTCATATTTTCTTGAAAGTCTCTTTTGTTCTCTTTTTAATTTCTTCTCTAATTTTCTTATTCTTTGTGTTTTATTTATATTTTTATAAGCATTACCATCAGAACATATTGCAAAATCCTTTAAACCTAAATCAATTCCTATACCATCATTTGCATTCTCTTGCAGTTTAATATCAGTATCAATTATTACTGATACATAATATCTATCTGCTTTTTTAGATACAGTCCCATTAATTATTTTTGCTCCAACTGGAATATAACCATATTCTTTTAACCTTACATTCTTTAAGGTAGGAATCATTAACCTATGACGTTCTATTTTCCAATCACCTTTATTATTTTTAGGAAAATATAATTTAACATCTGATTTACTTTTCTTTTTAAATCTAGGGAACTTAGATTGACCTTTAAAAAATCTTTTATATGCAATTTCTGCATTTTGAATAGCTTTCTTTCTAGCTTTTGAACCACAATCATTTATCCATTTGAAATCATCCAATATTTTAACTTCGTTATTTATATATTTATCAAAATCATTAGCTGACATAAATGCTTTTTCTTTGGATATTATTCCTTGTTTATACTGTTCATATAGTTCTTTATTTTTAGCTAAATATGAATTATATAACCATCTGCAAATACCAATAGACTGATTAATTTTCTCAATCTGTTTTTGTGTTGGCTTTATCTCTGTTTTGTATGCTCTTTTCAACTTCTAAATCCTCCTTAATTTTCTTTTTATATTTTCTTAAACCATATATTCTACATGAAAATACATGCAATATCGAAATTATATCTTGAACCAGTTCTTCTTGTGGAGATAAACTCTCATTATTTACAATAATAAATTTAACACCAAATTTATTAAGAAATCTTTCAAACCAGTCAAATCCAAATCGAATAAACCTATCTTTATGTGTAATTATTATTGTACCTATTTCATTGGTCATACATTCATCTATAAGTTTATTCCATTGTTTTCTATTATAATTTAAACCACTTCCATAATCTTCTATAACAGTATCGACTATAATTCCTTTTGCATTAGCATATTGTCTAAGAAATTCTACTTGATTTTTTAAATCATCTTTTTGGTTAGAAGTTGAAACTCTTGTATAAATAACTGTTCTTTTATTTGAACTTATTATTCCCATATATTTTTGATATTGCTCATAAGTATAATATCTTCTATTATTTGGAGTTCTGTATGCTTTTAACTTTCCTGTATTATCCCATCGTTGTAAAGTTAATATTGATACATTTAAAAGCTCTGCAAATTCTTTAGGTTTATAATTTTTACTCAAATACAATCACCTCAGATATATTATGTTTGATTATATTTGAATATATTCTTAATAACTATTGCATTCCTCCTTCCAGTCAATTTAAGCTGAGCTTCAGACCAGTAATTCAATGCAAGAATTGATATTAATGAAATTCCTGTTATGAGAAGAACCCATAATAATGCTTTTTTCATATCTCCGCCTTCAACAGCAAAGAATATGGCAAGAGGCATTGTCTGTGTCTTTCCAGGAATATTTCCTGCCAGCATTAAAGTTGCACCAAATTCACCCATAGCCCTTGCAAATGAAAGAACAAGTCCTCCTATAATTCCAGGCCAGGCAAGGGGAAGGACGATTTTCCGAAATATATTGAATTCACTTAATCCAAGTGTTCTTGCAGCAAAAACCAGATTTATATCAATCTGCTCAAAAGCAGATCTTGCACTTCTATACATCATTGGGAAGGAAACAGTGACAGCAGCAATAACAGTTGCAGTCCATGAAAATATAAGTGTCTTATCAAATAAGAGCAGAAATTTTCCTACTGGGCCATTTTTTCCACACAGCAAAAGAAGAAAAAATCCTACAACAGTTGGAGGAAGTATTAATGGAAGTGTGAGAATTCCATCAATAAGTCCTTTGCTTTTTCCTTTAAAATTAGCCATGAAATACGAAACTGCAATGCCTATAAAAAAAGTAATAACTGTTGATAATAATGAAGTTTTTAATGAAATCCAAAGAGGCGAATAATCAGCGGTCATAATGAAAAAAGCATCTCCCTTCAGATATTTTAAGATATTTCATATTCATACCTTTAAGCCATTTCATATCCATATTTTTCAAAGATTGATTTGCATTTATCGCTAAATAAGAAATCTTCAAATTCTTTTGCATCTTTTTCATTTTTAGTGCTGTTTATTACAGCAGCTGGATAAGTAATTGGAGAATGTGAGTCTTCTGGAAGCGTTTCGATTATCTTTGCACTGTCAGAACTTAAAGCATCATTTTTATAAACAAATCCAACCTCTGCATTACCTGAAACTGTCCATGCAAGAACTTCCTTAACATCTTTTGCAAAAGTAAGTTTTGAAGAAACAGAATCTTTAAGGTTTAAATTAGTAAGAACTTCATCAGCATATTTTCCAGCAGGAACACTTGAAGGTTCACCTACAGCTATGTGTTTTACATAATCACTTGTAAGGTCATTTACACTTTTTATCTCTGTATCTGAAGGACCAACTAGTACAAGCTGATTTTTCACAAGATTTTTATTTGTATCAGAAATTAATAAGCTTTCATCTGCTAATGTTTTCATTTGAGACTGACCAGCAGAAATAAATACATCACAAGGAGCTCCCTGTTCGATTTGTTTTTGTAATGACCCAGAAGAGCCAAAATTAAAAGTAAGAGTAACATTTGGGTGTTCTGTTTTATATTCTGATTCAATATCCGCCATGGCTTCTTTTAAACTTGCAGCAGCAGAAATTGTAAGCTGAACGTCTTCTTTATCATCAGTTTTTCCACTTTCAGATTGAACTGTATCTGTATTTTTTTGTTCTGAACCTGAATTTTGAGAATTGTTTCCACATCCTATAATAGCAGCACTTAATGCACATGCCATAAAAGCACATAAAATTTTTTTTATATTTATCATAATTGAAAGCCTCCTGATTACAAATAGTATTTTTACTATAAAAATAGATTACTCGTTCAAATTTATAAATAATT
>NZ_CAKVKB010000125.1 GCF_934754915.1 uncultured Clostridium sp. | reverse complement strand
TATAGTTTAATGGATAGAACAATCCCCTCCTAAGGGATAGATGTGGGTTCGATTCCCGCTGGGAGTACCAGTTTATAAGATAGAATGGCTTAACTATAAGGGTTAAGCCGTTTTTTGTTTCTAAAATTGTACTATAAATTGCACTAAATTTTTTGTTTAGCTTTTTTGGTACTATATTGTACTACTTCTTATATCTAAAAATACTATCTAATAAATCAGCAGTATTATTTTTCATATCATCCATAACATGAGTATATGTGTCTAATGTAGTACTTATATTTTTATGACCGAGCCTTTCGGATATAACTTTTATATTTTCACCATTAAAAATTAATAATGTTGCGTGGGTGTGTCTAAGAGCGTGAAAACTGATTTGTTTAAGTTGCATATAATGAAGAGGAATTTTTTTATTTTTCTTTTTCATATCCTCAATAGAATATTTATATTTTTGAATTGATTGTGTAAAGTTCATTGATAAATTACGAGGATTACACATAAGACCTTCACGATTTAATATTACAAAATCATTTTCAGATGCATCATGTTTTATAGATTGCAGATAATCCAGTAATATTTGAGGTAATGTTATTTTTCTATGACTTGTGTCTGTTTTTAATATTTTTGAAAATACGAGCATTTTTAATTGTCTATCATAGATAACTTGATTATTAACTGTTAAATATTTATTATTAAAATCTATATCCCTCCATCTAAGGCCGCACAATTCTCCAACTCTTAATCCAGTAAATACTTCTATCAAAATAGGGGTATAAAGATACTGGTCTTTTATTTCATTCAAATAAAAATCTATTTCAGCTTTAGTCCAAAATTCAACTTCGGATTTATTCATTGGTTGTTTTTCTATATCGGTAGGAATTGTATATATTAATTTGCTTTTTTGAGCATATTTAAATACACCGTTTAAGGTTTCCATTATTTTTTTAACGCTGGATGGCTTCATTCCTTCACATATAAGGCCATTATAAAAATCTTGAACAATTCCATTAGTAATTTTATTTAATCTATATGAGCCTAATTTAGGTATTATATGAGTATCAATTCTTGAACGGTAATTTGCTT
The DNA here is from genome assembly GCF_934754915.1 of uncultured Clostridium sp. GTDB lineage: Bacteria > Bacillota > Clostridia > Clostridiales > Clostridiaceae > Clostridium. The sequence goes on along the minus strand of NZ_CAKVKB010000125.1, from coordinate 8,373 downwards.
TAGTATTGATACTTATATTCTGAGATTTATATTCATCAAACCACTTATTTATATAATCTTTGAATAAGATATTGCTTTCAGTTGGAGATATAAAACCTTTATTTTTTTTATTTACTATATCAGCGGCCCACTTTTCAGCTTCTTTTTTAGTCTTAAATCCTTGTTTTCTTGCAAGGTTCTTTTTTCCATTATCATTATATCCAAGACATACAGTAGCCTTCCAATTTGGCTTTGAAGGAATGGAAGATATATTTTTAAATGTTGCCATTTATTCACCTCTTTTATTCTTAAAATGTTTAACTCTCATTTTTGTATAATCTATGATTTCATCACATAATGATAACGCTGCATCCGCTTTTAAATTATGATAATTTTCTAAGTAATTTAATAATTGTTGTTTTAAAAGAACTTCCTCATTATCTAAGACAGGAAGCGTATCTGTATTTAAAAAGGTGGATACAGGAACGGCAAGAGCAGTAGCAATATTTCTTAAAACTTCAATTGATGGGTTTGTTTTTTTACCATTTTCTAGCATGGTTATATATGCGGGTGAAACATTTATACGTCTAGCCAGTTCACTCCGACTGATTTTATTAAATTTTCTAAGATTTTCAATCTTTTCACCAATATTAATTGAATTCATAAAACACCTCCATATGATATATATATTATAACATTTTTTAACCAAAAGTTAAAATATTTTTTAAAACAGTGTTGACTTTTAACTGAAAGATAAATATAATAGATATATACTTAACTGAGAGTTAAGAAAGAAGGTGAAATAATGAATGTTAAAATTGCGAGAATAAAAGAGAATATAACCCAAAAAGAACTAGCTGAATTGGTAGGGACATCAAATGTAACTATAGTTAAAATTGAAAAAGGCAACTATGATAATGTGAAACTTAGTACATTAAAAAAAATTGCGGAAGTTCTTAATTCAACAGTACAAGAATTGTTTTTGGCAGAAGAAAATTAAAATTTAAATAGTGTACAAGCCTTAACATAAACCACACACCGTTAAGGTCTAAGGTGAGGAATTACAACGAGAAATAAATTAATGAGAGGTGATATTAATGGACACTAAAGATTTATCAATAGCTGGGCTTATGTGTCTAGGTCAGATTATTTATAGTGGGTTAAGTGATGCTATAGATAATGACACTATAAACAAAGAAACATTAAAAGAATTATTAAAATGGTATGAAAGTAATGTGATTATAAGTTATAACTGTTTAAAAGAAAAATTTGATAAAGTAAGGTGATAATATGGCAAGACAGGAAATACAGGAATTATTGGCAGTATCTGAAATTTCATCAATATATGGGGTACAACCAGCAACGATTCAAAAACATATTAGAGAACATAAATTAAAAGCCAAGAAGATTGGTAAGAAATATATGGTCACCAGAAGGGATTTAAATGTTTATCTAGGAATTGAAAATAATGAGGAAGATTTGAGGAAAGATTTAGAAATTGCAAATTTAAAAGCAAAAGTAAAAACATATGAATATCAGTTAAAAACTATTAAAGCTATGATAAGTAATTTAGATAACATAATTGGATTATAAGGAGTGAGAATTTATGGAGAAGAAAGGAGGGAACATGAGTGAGAACTTTACCCAAATACAAAATGAGATTATAAGAACTAATAAATTAGATGTTTATCAAAAATCATGCATAAATAATATTTTGAGTAATGATGAAAACTTCAATATATCATTAACAATATTAGCCAAAAGAATACCTTGTAGTAGAGATAAATGTATAAAAACAATTAATTCATTAAAGAAACTGAATATTATATCAGCTAATAAAACAAGAACTTTAAATGGTGATTGGAACAGTAATTATTATAAGGTCAATTTAAATGAATTACTTAAATATATAGAGGTAGTAGTTGAGAAAGACAACGTAGTATTTAATAAAGACTACCTAGTATGTGAGAAAGACAACGGTAGTATTTCAGAAATACCACAGGTAGTAGTTAAGAAAGACACTAAGAATACTAATAAGAATACTAATAAGAATATATATATAGATTTAAATTTTATTGATGATGTAATAGACAAAGTAAAAATTACACAAGAACAATATAATAAATTAATTAATAAGTTTGATGTGGATTTAGTAAATAATCAGATATTAGCTTTAGATAATTATATTGCTAATGGAAAAGGTAAAAAATACAAAGACCATTATAGGGTACTAAATACATGGTGTACTTCTAAGCAGCCTAAACAGATAAAAGGACAAATAAGTATTGATGATTGTGGAATAAGAGAATTTTAAAAAGAGGTGATTTAATGGAGAGGTTCAATTTAGAAATTGAAAGAGCCTTATTAGGAAATTGTATTCAATCTAAAGAAACTTTTATAAAAGCAATAGATAGAGGAATTACAACAAAAGACTTTTATAATACTAATAATCAAAAAGTATTTGAAAGTCTAAAGGAAAGTTATTCGTTGAAAAATAGTACAGATATATTGATTGTAAGTAAAATAGCTTTATCAAAAGGAATTAAAATCAGTTATTTAACAGATTTGATTACTGAAACAGTTAAAATGTCAGATGTTGATGCATATATCAATGAATTACTTAATTTAAGAATTGTAAGAGAAAGATTGAAATTAGCAAAAGATATCGAAGATGGAGCAATAACAACAGATGAAGAAATACAAAAAAGATTCGATACTATTGATTTTATAAAATCAAAAATAGGCAATGGAAATACAATTACAACATTAGATAAGGTTAAAATCGTTGATATACACACAATGGAGAAGATACCAACAGGATTTAAGAATATTGATAAAAAGTTATTAGGTTTCGTTATGGGAAGTTTAAATATAATAACTGGATATAATGGCAATGGTAAGAGTACAATTGTAAATCAGATGTGTATAGCAGAGAGTTTAAGCTGGGGATATAAAGTATTTTTATATAGTCCTGAACTTACCAATTCAAATTTGAAAAGCTGGTTATATCCAACAATTGCGAATGATGAACATTTTATAAATAAGAGTTATAAAAATATTCAGTATAAAACATTAGGAAAAGTCGGTATCGATTATATCGATAGCTGGATTAAGGACAAGCTATTTATCTATACTGACGATAGTATTACAACAGATGAACAACAATTATTGCTGGATATGAATAGATTGGCAAAACAAGGGGTTAAAGTGTTTGTTATTGATAATCTGATGAAAATAGAATTGAAAGACAGTTATAAAAATGAGTATATGGCCCAAAAGATATTTGTAAATAAACTAAAAAACTTTGCTAGAAAGTATGGCGTTATAGTGCATTTAATTGCACATCCTAGAAAGCCGCAACAAGGAAATTCAAAAGTTACAAAATTTGATGTCGCTGGTACTGGAGATATAACTAATTTAGCAGATTATGCAATATCGGTAAAAAAGAATTCAGAAAAAGAAAAGAAGAAAGATGCAACTTTAAAAGATTCTTATGTTGAGATACTTAAAGACAGAATGAGAGGGTTTGAATTTGGTGTTGATTTGAATTTTGATAGAGATAGAAAGAGATTCTATTCTGATAATCAAGAATTGAATAAAGATTATGGATATACCGATAATTGTGAAATAGTTCAAGTTGAATGTAGGCAGGAAATGTTTAATGAAAAATAAAAAAGAGCATATCCAAAAGATACACCCAAAAACGCAATTTGATTGTATCACATTGGATATGCTCCAGTAAAGGGAGAATGTTTGTTTTATGGAAATTAAAATATTTCAAAAATTAATTAATGAACTAATTGAAGAAGGAATAAAGGTTCAAAATTTAACTTTGATGCAGATTAGTAAAAGCATTGAATTATATAAAATGATATATAGATAGGGGGGTTATACAAATGGAACTAGAAAAATTGAAGAGATTTGCAGAAGCAAAGGGATTTGACGTCCGTATTATGGATTTGAATGTAGATAAAGAATGTGGGTACTTATTAAATAAATGTATTTTTGTTAACAATAATGAAAATGTAAGCAAAGATAGAGTAGCCTATACATTGGCTCATGAGATAGCACATGGTTATTTACATAAAGATAAAGGAAACACAATAAATAGCCCTAAACATGTAGAATATGAAGAACAGGCAGATAGGGCAGCCCATATGATATTAGATTTATTATCAATGGATTTAGAAGAGAGGGGTATGAATTAATATTTGAGACTGATTCGGTATAATACCGCGTCAGTTTTTTTGTTCTCCAAAAGCAGAGAGTAATCTAGTATAAAAATCTATACATGTCATTGACTTACAATGAATTACGGTGTAATATTTTATTGAAGGAGATGATATAAAAATGTCAACAAAACAAATTACAGCAAGAATAGATGACGAATTAATTAAAAGAGTACAACTAAGAATTAATAAAATTAAAGAAGAATCTAGGGGGGGAACTGAAATAAATTTATCTACTGTAATAAGATATGCATTAGAAAAGTATCTTGAAGAACAGGAAGAAATAGATAGAAATGTATTTAATCTAAAATTTGAAATTGATAAGCTTGATATTTCAGATTTAGAAAAATTAGAACCTTTAGTAAACAAATTAAGCGATATGTTTTCATGTGGATATAAAGAGTCCGTTGAATTATCAACTAATGCTTTCAAATTATGTGAGGAAATTAAATATAAGATATACAAATTAAAAGAAAATAAATAATTAAGGTGAAAATATGAAAAAAGTAAAGCCTATATTAAACGATATGAAAATAAAAGAAATAGAGCAATATCTAAAAAACAATAACTATAGGGATTATATATTATTCTTGTGCGGCATCACTATGGGGTTAAGAATAAGTGATATATTAAATCTAAAAATAAAAGATGTATATGAAAAAGATATTATATACTTAACAGAAAAAAAGACTGGGAAACGCAAAGAGATAGCTTTAAGTAAATTGCTAAAAAAGGAATTAAAGGTATATTGTGAGGATAAGGACAAAGAACAGTATTTGATTAAGTCAAGAAATGGATTAAATAAACCTATTGGGAGAGATAGAGCATACAGAATAATAAAAAATGTTGCTAACAAATTTAAATTAAAGAATATAGGCACTCATTCATTAAGAAAAACTTTCGGAAGAAAATATTATCAAAAATATGAAGACATAGAAGGATTAAGAGAATATTTTAACCATAGTAGCATAACAGAAACTAGAAAATATATCGGACTTGAACAGGAAATAATCAATAAAAATGTTAAAGAGTTATGGGAATAAAAAATATTCTTAAAACCTTAAAATGTTAAAAAGTCGGTTTTAACAATAAAAAATAATATTAAAGTCTTATAAATAGAGCCTTTGAGGTTAATAAATGAAGAATACACAACTATAAGATATGTATTCTTCAATCTTATAAGGTGAATATGCTTCAAACGTAGAAAATATAACGGTTAAGGGCTTATAAGGCAAAGATATTAAAAAAAGTACTAAAAGATAAAAATATATATGTTGGGAAATATCATATTAAAAAGTTCAAAAAAGTTAAAAAAAGGTGGTGTAGAGTTGAAACGTGAGGAAAAAATAAAAAAGGCTTTAGACCTTGCAAATAAAGGCTTTACGCGTGATGAAATTATCGAAAAATTGAAAATTTGTCGCAGAACTTTAGAGAGATATCAGCAAAATAACACTCAATTAGCGACAAAAATTAAGGAAAATGAAAAAGACATAGCACAATTAATAAAAACAGCTTTCAAAGTAGCAACAGGATATACAATTACAAGTCAGAAAGTGATAAAAAACAAAGACAATGTTGAAATTGTAGAAGTCAAAGAGAATATATTACCTAATGCTGAAATGATTAAATACCTACTGAATAATAGGGACAGGCTCAATTACTCCAACAATCCAAACAAAGATATTATTGATAAAAAGTTACTTGAATTAAAACAAAAAGAAATTAATTCAAAGATAATAGAATAAAGAATTTAATTTAAAAATAATGAATAAATAAATAAAATAAAGATAGAAAAGATAAAAATAGAAAGTATGAATAAAAAAGAGAAAAAATATAATAAAGCAGTTGGGTATTATTATGAAAAAGAAGTAAGTATAAAAGTTAATGGAAAGATGGAGCATATAAAAATAAAAAAATATAGAAAATCAATTTTTTCAGCACAAAAAGAAATATTAAGAGGTGCTGGCTGGAATAAATAAACCCCCTAGGATAATTTAAAAAAATTTTTAAAGCATATCCATATGACGAGGCCTCCCGCATCCACAAAATATTCCCAAAATAAAATTTTAAATTGTTTGAAAGGAGTTGAAAAAATGGAAATAAGAATAATTGATAATTCTGTACAACTTGAAGGTTATATTAATGTGACTGAAAGAAAGTCAAAAGTATTATCAGATAATAAAGGCAATTTTATTGAAATCATCAAACAGGGAGCATTTGAAAGAGCGTTAAAGAGAAATAATAATATATTATTATTATTGGACCATGATTTTAGCCGACAAATTGGCGAAAATGGAAACAATCTCGAATTAAGAGAAGATAATATTGGCTTACACTATAAAGCAACAATAACAGATGAAGAAACAGTTAAACTCGCAAAAGAAAATAAATTAAATGGTTGTAGTTTTGGGTTTAAAAATCCTATTGAATCAAGATGCAAAGGGGAAGCATTAGATACAAGAGAAATACAAGACTTAGATTTAATAGAGGTAAGTATATTATCAAATAGAAAAATACCCGCTTATAGTGGTTGTAGCGTGGAGATTAGAGGACTTGATAATGAAAATATTAGGCTGGAATTAAGAAGTATAGAAGATTATGAAACGGAGGAATTAAGAACTATGAATAAAGCAAAAGCATTGAAAGAAAAAAAGAATGATTTACTTGAAAAAATCGAAAAAATTGAAGGACAATCAGAAGAATTAAGAACTATTAATGAAGAGATTAAAAAAATAGATAGTGAAATAGATGAAATTACTAAAAAAACAGAAATTAATTCTGATGCAGCACAGGAGTTTAGAAGTATAAAAGATGCAATTAAACCTAATGAAAAAATACAAAAAAGAAGTTATAAAGATAACATTAATTATGATTTAGGTAAATTAGTAAAAGGTCTATGTGGCTATGGTTGGAAGGGTGCTGACAATGAAAATAAGTATGTTAGAGATATGAATACTGGAAATAATACAACAATTATCCCTACACAATTAAGCGATATGATTTATGATTATGCTAGGAATACAAGTGCAATAATGGGACAAATACCCACTGTAATGATGGAACACGGAAATATGACAATAGCAACACAAACAAAAGACATTGAAGCTGGATTTGTTGCCGAAGGTGATTTAATTCCATTGACCGATGTAGCTTTCAAACCAGTAGAATTAAGAGGAAAAGTACTAGCTGGAATTATTCCAATAACAGAGCAATTATTACAAACTTCTAATATAAGCGAAATATTAATGTCAAGTATAGCAAAAGCGATAACAAGCCAGCTTGATAAGGCGTTATTATATGGTGCTGGTGAAAATGAACAAATAAAAGGTATAAGTTTATATAGTGATATTAATAAATTGGAAGTTGAAAAAATAGACTATGATGCTTTAATAAAAGGAATCCAATTAAGTAAAAAAGCTAACATCACACCAACTCATATAACATATTCAACAAATACTGGAACAGAATTAGCATTATTAAAAAATTCTAATGGTGACTATATAACAAAACCATCAGTATTAAATAATTATATAATTTCAGAAAGCAACAATGTAAAAGATAATGAATCATATGTAATAGATACAAATTCGTTAATATTAGGATTACAAAAAGATATAACTATAGAGGTTGGAATTAACTCTGATGATTTTAGAAGATTAAAGAAGAGCATTAGAATTTATATAAATGCAGATTTAGGAGTATTAAATCAAAAGGGAATTACTCAAATAAAAATAAATGGATAAAAAATTGTACTAACGTTGTACTATTTCATTTTAAAAATTTAAAAATAAATCAAAATTGCAGAATAATTAAAACTTTGAAAAGCAAGATATAATCAGCTTTAGGAGGTATATTATGAAACTTAATAAATGTTATTATATTAATAAATTTTTTCCCGCTGGGAGTACCAGTTTTCATTAAGAAGTGGCTTAAACACTAGGTTTGAGCCACTTTACTTTTTAAAAGTCCGACAATTGTCAGACAATTATTCTAAAGAAATTCTTGGAAGGTCACATGAAGCCTAGATTTAGAGAGAATATTTATACACTAAAAATCAAAAATAGTGGATAATAATTCACCTGTACTATTTGGATTGGTTATAATTAATTAGACAGTAATTATTCGGTCATGATATAATATAAAAAATTGTGAAAAAGGAGAAGAA
>NZ_CAKVKB010000124.1 GCF_934754915.1 uncultured Clostridium sp. | reverse complement strand
ATAGTACCTATATTTATTTAAGATATACTATATGTTGAGTTGGACTTTGTATTTATGCTAATATGAAAAATCCTCAATAGAAAAGGATTATAATTTATATAAATTTGAAGGAGGTAATTGTAAAGTGAGTAATAAATTAAGAAAAGTAGGTATAGTTGGAGTTGGGCATGTTGGAGCACATTGTGCTTTTAGCCTTGCAACTCAGGGAATTGTAGATGAATTAATTCTTGTAGATACAAATAAGCAGAAAGCAATAAGTGAAAGACAGGATTTAATTGACAGTGTTACATATCTGCCACATCGTATAAATGTTGAAATAGGAGAATATGAAGATTTAAAAGATTGTGATATTGTTGTTATAAGTGTTGGAATAATCACTAAAAATCATGACAGACTTGAAGAATTACAGGTTAGTGTAGATATGGTTGACAGTTTTGTAAAGAGAATTGTTGATGCAGGATTTAAAGGAATATTCATAAATATCACTAATCCATGTGATATAATTGCAAGAAGAGTATGGCAGTTATCTGGATTTGATAAATCAAGAGTATTTGGAACAGGTACAGGGCTTGACAGTTCTCGTTTCAGAGCAGTTCTTGCAAGAGAAACAGGTGTTGACCATAAATGTGTGCAGGCATATACATTAGGAGAACATGGAGATTCACAAATGGCGGCATGGTCACAGGTAAGTTTTGCAGGAAAGCCACTTTCTGAACTTGAAAAAGAAGACCCAGATCATTTTGCTCATCTTGATAAACCAGCATTATTAAAAGAAGTAATAAATGCAGGATGGGTAACATTTGCAGGAAAAGGAGCTACTGAGTTTGGAATAGCATCTACACTTGCAAGATTTGTTCAATGCATTTTCCATGATGAGAAGCAGATAATGCCAGCATCTACATTGCTAGAAGGTCAGTATGGAGAAGAAGGCTTATTTATAAGCACACCTTGTATGATAGGCAGAAATGGAATTGAAAGAGTAATTGAATTAAACTTGAATGATGAAGAATTAAAAGAATTTAAACATTCATGCGATGTAATAAAAAGTCATATTGCTAAAATTAAATAAACATTGATAAAAGCAGTTTTTCAAAATCTCAACTCCTGATTTTGGAAAACTGCTAATTTATTTTGCAAAATTTGAATCAATATAAAGTAAATTTAAACAATAATATTTAAGTTATTTTATCTTAGGTAAATGTACTATATAATAATACAGAAAAATATTGTAATTAAGAAAGATTGTGTGAATGATGAAGATAGGCGTAACGACTACAAGAGAAGCAGAAGAAAAATTAATTTGCAGGGCAGAAAATGTATCTGAAGAATTGAAAATACCATATATAAAAAGAGGTAATCAAAGCATTGATAAAATATTTTCAGGAGGAAATTTTGATTATCTATTAGTGGTGGAAAGAAACAGGCTGGTTATAAATGGAGAGGATTGCATATTATTTTGGCATCCTAATATGTCAGAACTTAAAATTAAATCCTTAAAAAATGGAAATAAGGAAGCAATATTAGAAGCTGTACAGCTTAATAAGGGTGACAGCATTTTAGACTGCACTTTAGGACTTGGAGGAGACTCACTTGTTTTTTCAGCAGTTGTGGGGCCCAAAGGATGTGTTATTGGAATTGAAGTTAATAAATACATAGCATATATTACTAAAAATGGATTGCAGACATACAAAGATAGTAATGGCAACACTTTAGATTATATGAAGCGTATAAAAGTAATTAATGATTCGTATGAAAATTATCTTAAAATCCAGGAAGATAATAGTTTTGATGTTGTATATTTTGATCCTATGTTTAAAAAACCTAATAAGAAATCAACATCAGTAAATTCATTCAGAGCTTTTGCTGATCATAGAGAACTAACAGAAGAGACACTTAAAGAAGCACTTAGAGTGTGCAGAAAAAGAGTTGTTATAAAAGAAAGATATGGAGAAAATGATTTGGAAAAGCTTGGGGTGAAAAAATTTTATGGCAGCAGCAGGAAAGGGGCTATCATTTATGGAGTAATTGAGAAGGTATTTTAAAACATGGCAAAAGTGTAGTTTAGAGAAGCTACAATTATTATAAGAATTCCTTATAAAATCCTTATAATTAAGTTTTAATATTTAATTACAAGGAGGAATGAAAAGATGACTGAATATATTTTAAAAACAAAAAATTTATGCAGAAAATTTAAAAAACAATATGCAGTTAAAGACCTGTCAATTTCAGTAAAAGAAAATTCCATATATGGATTGCTTGGGGCAAATGGAGCAGGAAAATCCACTCTTTTAAAAATGATTACGGGAATGCTTAAACCAGCTAGTGGAAAGATATTTTTTGATGGACACAAGTGGGAAAGAAGAGACTTGAAATATATTGGCTCTTTAATAGAAGAAGCACCTTTGTATGAAAATCTTACTGCAAGAGAAAATTTAAAAGTAAGAACAACTGTACTTGACATACCAGATTCAAGAATTGAAGAAGTTCTTAAAATTGTAGAACTTGAAAATACAGGAAAGAAAAGAGCAGGACAGTTTTCTATGGGAATGAAGCAGAGACTTGGAATTGCAATTGCGCTTCTTAATAATCCCAAACTCCTTATACTGGATGAACCTACGAATGGTCTTGATCCTTTTGGAATACAGGAATTGAGAGAACTTATAAAATCCTTTCCAAAACAAGGTATTACTGTAATATTATCAAGCCATATTTTAAGTGAAGTTGAGCAGATTGCAGATCATGTTGGAATAATATCTAACGGAATCCTGGGCTACGAAGGAAAGCTGGAACAGGGAATGAATCTTGAAGAATTATTTATGGATGTTGCAAAGAAATATAGAAGGGAGGAATAGTTATGTTAAGATATTATATTTCAGAAAACATGAAAATAAAGAATACTCTCGTTCAAAAATTAACGTTTATAGCACCAGTGTCTGTGATTCTCCTATCAGTATTGTTAACAAGAAACTATTTTCAGATAGATATATATAATTGGTGGTATACATTGATTATTCCTGCTGGACTGCCGCTGATATGTTCACTTTTATTTAAAATTGATGGTGGAAAAAAGAAAAACAGAGGAGTATTAGGTCTCTATGTTGATTTGAAAAAAGTATGGATGGCTAAAGTTTTTACAGGAGTTAGTATTATAGCAGTTTCAACCTTGCTGATTTTTATTGCAGCACAGTTAGTTGTGTATATAATTCCATTTAAAAGTGCTTATCCGATTCCTTTAAAAGATGGTGCTATTGCAACTGTACTGATTATAATAACCACTGCATGGCAGGTGCCTTTATATATTTTCATAAGCAGAAAAATAGGAATGGTTATTAGTGTTATTTTAGGAATGAGCATAAGCATTGGTTCAATACCTATATCAACTGAAAATATGTGGTGGTTATGTCCTTTTTCATATACTTCAAGAATTATGTGCCCAATACTTAAGATACTTCCTAATGGATTGATGGCAGTTCCTGAAAGTGTTACTTTTAAACCAGAACTTTTAAATGTTTCATCTGTAGGCTTTGCAGTTATAGTCACTATTATATTATTTTTAGTTATTACCATATTGACTGGAAGACTATATGAAAATGTGGAGGCGAGATAAGTTTATGAAAATTTCTGTTCTTATAAGACTTATGAAAGCAGATTTTATGAAGATGAAACATACATGGTTTTATTGGATTCATATATGTATTCCTTTAATAGGTGCAGCAGTATTTTTACTCTACTATTCAGCTGCACCATGGAAAGCTGTAGATAAAATAAGTGGATATTTTGAAGCATTATGTATGGCTTTTCCAATATTAATAGGAATTGTATGTGAAATGGTTATAGAAAAAGAATCAGAAGCAGGCCGGTTTAAAGAAATGCTTTCTTTACAATATGGAAAGGGAATATGTTTTTTGAGTAAAATACTGATTCTTTTAATTTCAGGATTAATTTCGCTTTTTGCTGCTGTGAGTGTGTTTTTTATTGGATTTCAATATATATTGAACCAGAATATACTGCCAGTTAGTTTTTATATGATAGGAATTGGAATCGTTTTTATAGCACAAGTATTTATTTATATATTTCATATAGGCATAAGTATAAGATTTGGAAGAGGAGCATCTATTGGAATGGGAATATTTGAAATGCTTGTTGCTGCATTATTAGAAACAGGGCTTGGAGATGGAATATGGCAAATGGTGCCATGCAGCTGGGCAGTCAGATTTATTGAAATCTATTTTATTAATGCAGGCAGTTTCATGAATACAGCTGAAACTTTTTCTGCAGTTAAATTTTTCATGGAAAACTGCATGACTGGATTTAGAAACTGCATTATATTTACACTTATCTTGGGAATATTTTCAGCAATATGGTTTAAATCATTTGAAGGCAGTAAAATAGCGTAAATATGGTATATAATGTAGTTATGATGTAAATATGAGAAGATAACAATATATATTCTAATTAACAATGTACAATTGATAATGAAGGATGAAATCTTAGGAGCGATTTCTTTAATTATTATATAGTTTTGTTATTTGGAAGAGATATGTATTTATTGGGAAGGAATAGTCAGTATAATATCTAGTAAATTTGAAATATTGGGGTGGTTTTAATGGCAGATATACTTGCAATAGATGATGAAGAGGGAATATTGAAAATCATAAAAAACGCTTTAGAAAGAGAAGGATATCATGTGAGTACGGTATCAAATCCCATGGATATTTCAGACAATCAGTACCTTAAATATGATCTTATTCTCCTTGATGTAATGATGCCTGAAATAGATGGCTTTTCTTTGTGCAGAAAAATAAGAAATCTGGTAGACTGCCCTATAATATTTCTTACAGCAAAAACTATGGAACAGGATATTGTTAAAGGACTGAGCATTGGAGGAGATGATTATATTTCAAAACCATTTGGAATAAAGGAGCTTAGGGCAAGAGTAGCAGCACATTTAAGGCGTGAACACAGGCAAAAGCAGAATGCTTTTTCAATTTCAGATATTAAGTTCAATATGTCAGCAAAGGAAGCATATTATAATGAATGTCTTATACCATTTACCAAAAGTGAATATAGTATATGTGAGTTTTTAGCAGTAAATCATGGACAGACATTTTCTAAAGAGAGGATATATGAAAATGTATTTGGATTTGAGGGAAATAGCGATGTATCTGCTATTGTGGAACATATAAAAAATATAAGAAGCAAATTTAGGAGCCTAGGACTGAATCCGATTGAAACAGTATGGGGGATAGGATACAAATGGAAGGAATAAGAAAGAAAAACGCAAACATTAAGGAAAAAAGCGTTTCCAAGATTTTTGCAGGATATATATTCCTTTTTTGTATAACTGCCGTTTTAATTTTAGCTTTAGAAGGAATATTATTTTTAAAAGCAGTAAATAAGGGGATTATTTTATCTGCCAATTATTATGAACAGAAAATTGAAAAAAACAGAGATGAGATAGAAAAAGCTCAGTCAGTTAAGGAATTTATACCCAAAGAGTGCAGTTATGCAGTTTATGATAAAGAAGGAAATATAACAGATTCCAATGTATCTAAAATTGAAGCTGATAAAATGTGGGCTATTATACAAAATGGAGCTGTATCAAATGGCAGCAGTTATTTTAAAGTTATACAAAGGGAAAGTGGAATATGTATCGTTAAATATAGACTGAATGCAACTTTTTCAAATCCAGTTTTAAATTATTATATGCCAAATGCTGAATTAATTTTCAATTCAGTAATGATAGGTTTATTTATAATTGAAATTATAATTTTTTCTAAGGCATTTAAAAATAAATTGAAAAGAGAGATAAAGATATTAAAGGATGCTGCTGAAAAAATTGAAATGGAGAATCTGGATTTTGAAGTTAAGTATTGTGGAATATCTGAGGTAAATGAAGTTATTAAAACATTGGATAAAATGAAGGAAGAACTTAATAAATCACTTAAGAAACAGTGGGATATGGAAGAAGGAAGAAAAGAACAGATGGCAGCATTAGCTCATGATTTAAAAACTCCTCTTACAATAATAAAAGGCAGCTCTGAACTTTTGGAAGAACTGGATTTAAAAAAGGATGCAGCAGAATTAAATGAGAATATTATAAGTGAAGTTACCAATATGGAATTTTATATAAGCAAACTTATTGAAATCATAAAATCTGAAAAGGAATATGAACTGGTTAAGAAAAAAATCAATCTTGTGGAGTTTATCAAGGAAGTAATAGAAACAGGAAACTCTTTATGTTCTAAAAAGAAAATTAAATTTAAGAGTGAGATAGAAAATATTCCAGAGGTTATAAAAGCTGATAGATCAGCCCTAAAGCGTGCACTTGTTAATGTGATCTCCAATGCAGTTGATTACAGTGTTGAAAATGGAGAAGTATCATTTAAAACATATGCAGATAATGATAGAATTGTTTTTATAATTGAAGATTGTGGAAAAGGATTTTCCAGAGAAGAATTAAAATTGGCAACAGAACGGTTTTATCAAGGGGATAAAAGCAGAAATTCAAAAAATCATTATGGAATGGGGCTGTATATTTCTAGAAAGCTTATTGAAAAACATGATGGAAATATATATCTTGATAATTCTGAGAAACTTGGAGGAGCTAAAGTAACTTTGGAATTATTTATAAAATAGATAATTACTACTATAGGAATTATTTTTGGTGAACTTATTCCTCCATATGAAAGTGAACGAGTATGTGCAATAGAAGAACTTTTTGCAGATACAGGAATTCATTTTCGTCATACAAAGCATATAAGGGAGGAGATATGGAGTAAATTTCGATTGAATGTATGCAACAATTTACCACAGGCAATTTTAGGAGCTGGTGCAGGCTGTTATAGAGACAGTACTCATATGGAAGCAATAAGAAATGGACTAAGACATGAATTGGAAGCAGTTGCATCTGCAAATTCAATAATGTTATTTGCCTTTGACGAGGGCTTTGTTTTCTCGGAAATTGTATCATCAATAATAAAATATATTGGTTTATTAGTTTCTTCAGCTTTCTTCCAAATAGAATCAATAACAAAGGATTTCAAAGACTGTTCTAACAGAGCATGGTTCCATGGACTATCAGATAAAAACCTTGTAATACTGGTTCGATGCCTATGCGAAGCAAGCTCAGCTATATCGGATACTTTGCCTCTATAACCTTTTGAAATCATTGCATTTAAAATGCTTTCTAAATGTTTTAATTGTGGCTTAGTTAGATATAAATCAAAATTTAATTGCTTAAAAAATTTGTATAGTGTTGATTTTTCTGATATAATTGTGTTCTGAAGCATTTATGTATAACTCCTTGTTGTTTTTTGTGTAGGAACTTAATTATAACAAAGATTTATCATAAATGTTTTTTTATTTTAATTAAATGTAAAATTATTCAATCATTTTTGCACTATCATAGTAATATATACAAATTGAAAGGAGATTCCTCTCATGCAGATAAAAAATAGTGTTATAAACAAAAGTATTGATTATATTTTGCAGCACATAGATGATGATATTTCTATTGAAGATGTTGCACGTTACTGCAATTTTTCGAAGTTTTATTTCAGTAGAATGTTTAAAGAAGAAACAGGTCTAAGCGTTTATAATTTTATTAAGAGCATGAAAATAGATCAGAGTGCTGTGAGTTTAAAAATTGAAAAGGACAAGACAATTACAGACATAGGAAATAATTTTGGATACAGTTCTTCAAATTTCAGTTCTGCATTTAATAAAGAGTATAATATTTCTCCAGTTGATTTTAGAAAATCTGTAAGTATAGAAAGTACCAAGAATCCATTTTATTCTCATGAACAGGTGAAATTTAAGAGCTTTGAGCACTATGAGAATAACATATCAATAAGGAATATCAAAGATTATAAGGTATTATATGAAAGATATATTGGTAATTACAGCGAAATTGGACAGAACTGGCATAGTTTAATGGAACGATTTAAACAGTATATTAACGAGGATACTCTTATGATTGAAAAGTCATATAATGATCCGTCTATAAGCTCATTTAACAAATCTGTATATGATTTATGTATAACTGTTAATGATAATATAAGTGAAAGTGACGATATAACTATGAAGGATATTATTGAATCAGATAATTTTAAAATTATACAAGGTGGAAAATTTGCAGTATATAGATTTGATGGCTTTGTTGGTGATATTTTTGGAAGCTTTCAGGGAGCCTTTACAGTATGGCTTCCAAGGAGTAGATATGAAAGAGACGACAGATTTGGGCTTGGTATTTATAGAAGTATTGACTGGAGAAATAATAGAGTAGTCATGGATTTATGCATCCCTATAAAATAGAGCAAGAATTCAGAAGTAAAAATATACAGATTCGCTTATGATATATGTAAAGAAAGTTATTTACAAATTCGGAAAGGAAGATTGTATATGTTTGATATTAGAAAAATTCAGGAAAAAACTATTTATGAGGTTGTAAAAAATGAGAGCAGTGAAGATATTGCAAAAGAAATTGTATTTGGAAAAGATGGAGCAGGCAAGGATGAAAGTAATCCTATATGGGTTAATTCAACAATGAAAAGGCTTGAAGATAAGTTTGATAAAACATCTGTTAAGAAGATAAGAATGAAGTGTCAGTGTGGTTTCGGCATGGATGAAAAGGTAAAACTTGTTGAAGAACTTAAGGAACAGTCATCAAATCTTGAGGAACTTGCAGCCCTTCCAAAAGCAAGAGCAGCAGGACTATTATATCAGGATGGATATCTTCATCTTCAGTTTAATTATTGTCCATGCCCTATGATGGCCGAAGTGGATAAACTTCAGTCGTACACATGGTGCCAGTGTACTACAGGTTACAGCAAGGTGCTATTTGAGAAGGCATTTGGCTGTGAAGTAGATGTAGAATTATTAAAGAGTATTAAAGCAGGAGACGATATATGTCTTATGAAAATAATTCCTCACGGAAAGATTTGGAGATAATAAATAGAAATATGTATAAAATATACAGTTTTAAGGTATTAAGACTGTATATTTTTTATGTGTGCCCAGCATGGGCACAATCTTAAGGGTGAAAGTCCCTAATCTGCCCTAGCAGTGGGAAGGATATAGCTGAACACCAAGGGTGTCCGTCGTGAGGCGGAATTTGAAGGAAGGTGTAGGCAAATCTCTGGTCTGACGAACAGAAATCATATCAGGCTATAGTTAAGGATAAGACTGCATAACGTGTCAAAGTCCAATAACTGTTCGGAATTAACTATAGTATATATGGAGAGAAAGATTGTGTTCTTACCTGGGGAGGTCTCGTCAGCGAACGGAAACAGAGTATGAAATTCGTAGTAACAACGAATGGTGAGAAGTCAGCCGAGGTCATAGTACCAATCCACAATCCAAAGTTTTCTTTAATATGCTCTGGCTGTGTGCTTCTTGGAATTATAAATGATAAGATAGAAGTGTAAAGAAATGATTATTTAAGAATGTATAAAATTGCTTAAATAAGGTATAATTGCC
>NZ_CAKVKB010000123.1 GCF_934754915.1 uncultured Clostridium sp. | reverse complement strand
CTTTAAATGAACAGAATGTATTTACTGAACATGGATGGCTTAGAGCAACTCATCCTCCTATGAAAAAGAATGATGAAAAAATGTTCTATCAAGTTAATCACCATGCTTTTATTGCTCATGCAAAAACTGTTATAGCATATAAGAAAATGGGATTAAACGGTAAGATAGGTGCAAGCTTTGCATTCTCACCAAGCTATAGCGTTGATTGTGATCCTAAAAATGCTTTAGCACAAATGAATCATTCAGAAAATATGAGTTTCTGGTGGATGGATGCATATGCATATGGAAGATATCCTATTACAGTATTAAAATATCTTGAAAAGAAAGGTATAGCACCTGAAATTGCTGAAGGAGATTCAGAACTTATGCTTGAAGCAGCAAAAGGTTTTGATTTCATGGGAGTTAACTATTACCAGACTGCATGTGTTCAATATAATCCTGAAGATGGTGTTGGATTAGGTGAAATGAATACAACTGGTAAGAAGGGTACAAGCACTGAAGAAGGAAAACCAGGTTTATTCAAGAGTGCAAATAATCCATATTTAAAGAAAACTGACTGGGATTGGACAATAGATCCTCAAGGTTTAAGAATGGCCTGCAGAATAATAACAAGCCGTTATTATCTTCCAATTGTAATTTCAGAAAATGGACTAGGAGCATTTGATAAAGTTGAAAATGGAAAAATACATGATCCATATAGAATTGCTTACTTAAAGGCTCATATTGAAGCATTAAAAGAAGCAATAGATGATGGATGTAATGTACTTGCTTATTGTACATGGTCATTTACAGATTTATTAAGCTGGCTTAATGGATATCAAAAGAGATATGGATTTGTATATGTTGATAGAGATGAAGTTGGTGGATCATTAAATCGTACTCCAAAAGACAGCTATTACTGGTACAAGAAAGTAATAGAAACTAATGGTGAAGAACTATAAAGGCAATTAAAATTAAAATAGACATATTTATTTGATTTAGAATAATTGGCAAAAGATCACTAAACAGATTCATGAAAGAAGTTTAGTGATTTTTTGTATTAATTAAAATAGGCGAGGATTTTTCATATAAGTATAAATGCCAAAATTAACTCAACATATATCTTGTTATAAGCAAGCATAAATACTATATATTAATATATGTATATAAAATCATAATTATGAAATATCCACAAGTAATAGTATTGAATAAAGGAAAGGTATAATTTAAAAATGAATTTAGCAATTATTTATTACAGTAAAACAGGAAAAACATTAGAAATGGCAAAAGAAATTGAAAAAGGCATGAGAAGTATTGATAATATAGAAGTAAAACTGTTTCCAATAGATAAAGTTGATCAGGATTACATAAAATCAAGCAGGGCAGTTATTTTTGGAACTCCTACTTATTATGCTAATACATGCTGGCAGATAAAAAAATGGTTTGATGAATCATGGGAATATAATCTTTCAGGCAAAATTGGTGGTGCATTTGCAACTGCAAATTTTCAGCAGGGAGGAGCAGATAGTGCAATTCTTACAATAATTAATCATCTTATGGTAAAAGGTATGCTAGTATATTCAGGTGGGTCTTCTCTTGGTGATCCTTATATACATCTTGGACCAGTAGCCCTAAGAGATACATTTGAAGAAAGCCGAGAAATGTTCAGAGTATTTGGAAGAAGAATAGCTGAAAAATGCGTAGAATTATTTAAAAAATAAACCATAAGATAAATATAAGCAAACATTATGCCAATTTTGAAAAATCAATAAATCTGCTGCTTTCTTTGTTTGAAATATTATAGCAGATTTATTGATTTTTTGTTTAACAATTATGTGTATATTTTAAATTCATCAATCTTTTTTCCTCTATATATAACAGCTTGAATATTGATTTCATTTTTTGTGATATCAGCAATAAGAAAATGAAATACTGCACAAAATTTATCTCTATATTCAGGATATAAATCAAGACAATATCCAAAATGCACCTTTAGGATAAGTCGGTGAATGAATAAAAATTAATACAAAGCTATCTATTTATGGTAATTGTATAGGATTTCAATTATAATATATAATAGGAATTAGATTCTGCTATATTTTAATTGAAATCTGTGCGAATAATTCTAAGGAGGAAGGATACATGGGGATATTTGATGCATTTAAAAAAGAAGTAAAGAAAAACAAAGAAGTTATAGCAAAAGATTCAGAAATAAAAGAAAAATCATGTGATCATATGAGAGAAAAAACTGTAGAAAATGAGAGTCAGAATCATAATAAAAAAGGCTATATACTAACAAATGAAAAATGTAATGAATTATTGCAGAGGATATTACACGATTCTGATCATGGAATTTCAATGATGAAAGAATCATCTCTGTCAGAAAATATATTTGTTTTAGGTTATATAGAAAACAGCATTATGCCCGATTTAAAAAAGAAGGGTAATGAAAAGGATTATATGTGGTTCTATTCCACTATGGCTGTATTTAGAAAAATTTTTCTTGGAAAGATTTTTGGAAAAGATACACTATGGAAAGTAATGTCTAAAACAACAGGCCTTCCATTTATGGATAAAGGATGCGAACATATTCTAGTATATGATACATATAAGGAAGTAATAAAGGAAAATCTGAAAAAAATCTATTATGATGTTGAAATAGTTGAAATAAAAAAAGAAGAATTTAAAAATGAAATAGAGGATCTTTTTAGAAAAGGATATAAGGGAATGTGTTTCAGTGATGGAATTACAAGACCTTATTATTTTAGCAAAGAAAGTATTACAGAGAAATATGAGCAAAAGTTTGTAAAACATCTCATAAATCCAGAAACTCAATATTGTATGTCTGCATTCTTCCAAGAAATAAGAAGAAATGTAAACTATGAAGGAGCAGATAAAATAAGATGTAATCTTGAAAATGCAATGATAAAGTCTATAATTAATACAACATTTATAGTTCCTATGAAAAAATCTAATGCAGAGCAGGCTGAGCTTCCAGTTTATATAAGTTCAAAAAATGAAAATACTAAAACTTTAAATCCAGGAGTATATGTATTTACTGACAAAGTTGAAGCAATGGCTCTTGAAAAAATTAATTTCAATTTAAAAGATGGATGGGACTTATACACCTATAATTTTAACGATCTTATGAAACTGTTAGAAAAAGCCCACGTAAATGAGATCTGTATAAATTGTGGAACAATAAATTTTAAAGTTAATAAAGAATCATTGAAAGTTTTAAAAGAGCAGTCAGAACAGCTTAAAAGAGAAAATGAAAAGAAACAGGAAAAGTGGGAAGAAACTGAACTTCCTCAAATGCTTAAAGACAAAAAAGTTCCTATAATAAAAGATAATAAAGGATTAATGCTTTTCGCAAGAAAAAATGACAGTATACTTATGAGTAAATTCATTTTTGATATACTTGTAAAGAGAAATATGAAAGATGAAATTATGAACATGTTTTTTGAAGATGAAGATGTTGAGAATCTCACTTTATATGATTTTGATTTCAGGCGTATAACATTAAAACTTAAGAAAACTGAAGCTGGAAAAGGATTGTTTATAATTCCTATGAGATATGATGATGAAAAAGAAATAGATGTTGCAAAGAATGATAAAATTTATTATACACATGAAGCAGCAATAATACATAATGCAGATGTATCAGGTGAAAAGCAAGAAGTACATGCCAAAGATAAAATAATGAATTTTTATACTATAGAAAATAAAGATACTCATAAAATGTATATTCCTATGTTTTCTAACGAAAAAGAAGCTGAAAAGATTTATGCAAAGGATAAATTCCACTACTGTCTTGCATCTTATAATGATATAATAAAACAAGCTGTAAATTATGATGGTGTTGTAATAAATCCAGCATCTATGAGCTTTATATTGGAAAAACAGCTTCTAGAAAATATATTTGATATTGTAAACAACTAAAAAATATATATTCAAATTAACAATGTATAATAGAAGACGGAATTTCTTTAATTATTATATAGTTTATTATTGAAAATACATGTTTAATAAGTATTATTCAAAACTTCATAATATTTATTACAATGTTTTTTAAAAGATTTAAATCAAATTGAAGGGAGAAAATAAATGTGCATATATGAAAAAAAGTATCAATAATTGTTCCAGTACATAATACAGAAGAACTTATTCCACGCTGTTTGGATTCTCTTGTAAATCAGACAATAGATGATATAGAAATAATACTTGTAAATGACTGTTCTACTGATAACAGCCTTAATATATTGAAAGAATATGAAAAAAAGTATGAGAAAAAAATAATTCTTATAGATCTTGAGAAAAATCTAGGACCTGGAGGAGCAAGAAACAGAGGAATAGAAAAAGCATCAGGCGAATATATCGGATTTGTAGATAGTGATGACTATGTTGAAACTGAAATGTATGAAAAAATGTATGAAATTGCAAAATCAGGTGATTACGATATGGTTGATTGTGCATATAAAAATAAACATACATTGAAGGATTGTCTTAATATAGAAGAGGATGTATGGGGAACATTAGATGTAGACAAGCGTAAAAAGCTAGTCATAAATCCCGGATATATGTGGAGCAAAATAATTAAAAAAGATATATTTGAAAAAAATAATTTAAAATTCAGGGAAAATTCAAAATATGAAGATATAGATTTTGGAAGACTTCTTTGTATGTATGTTAATAAGGTTTATGGATGCAGAAATATATATTATCATTATGAATATAATGATAATTCCATAACAAACAGCAGTAATATGGATATACAGATAGATGGACGAATGGAAGCTATAATTTCTCTTATTGATGAATTTAAATCCATAAATGAATATGATACCTATAAGGAAGAAATTGATTTTCTAGTTTATGCAACTTATGCTGATATGATAAAATTATATTCATTAGAAGTGGATCCTGAAAAACAGACATATGAATGTTATAAAAAATTAAGAGATTTCTTTTTTAAGTTTATAGGTGGTGAATATAACAAGAATAAGTATATAGAACAGTTAGATAAGAAAAAAATAAGAATGTACGCTGAATTAAATAATGCTGATTATAGGCTTATACTAGATACTTTAAATAAAAAATAATTAATAATTTCCTGCTATAATAAATTTCAGAGATGATTTTATTATAGCAGGATTTTTTTATTAATATTAAATGAAAATTAATATTAATTGATAAAAATTATATATAAATTGTTAATTTAAATATATGAAAAACATTAAAATAAACTTAAAAAAATATTATGAATGTAGAGATTATGGAGATGAACAGCATATTATAAGGGATAGACATGATTTAAAGGATTATAATTTTAGTTTTGGTTTATTTGACAAATTCACCAAATTTATTATAATAGTTAGTATGCTACGTATTTAGATGGTCTGAAATTGTGTTGTAGATTAAAAAGAAATTATACAAAAATTATAGTTAGTGTGGAATGATTTATACACATATGCTTAAATACAGCATATGATTTTTAAAAATTGGAGGACAACATGAAAAAAGAAGAGATAAGATTAAGTCTTCTTTTAAAGATGGTAAATAATATGTTTGAAAGAAAACTTAATAATAGAGCAGCATTAATGGATCTTACTAATGCTCAGTGCAGAATTCTTGGATATCTGGATAGAAACAGAAATAGAGAAATATATCTAAATGATATTGAAAAAAGATTCTGTTTAAAAAGGCCTACTGTAACAGGACTTATAAAAAGACTTGAAGAAAAACAGTTTATACATGTAGAGACTAAAGCAGATGACAGAAGATATAAAAAAATAATTCTTACTGACAAAAGTGAAGAAATAATCGAATTTATGAAAGAAAATCTGGAAAATGCCGAAAGAGCTTTGTATAAAGATATTACAGAGGAAGAAAAAAACGAACTGTATAGAATTCTTTTGATAATGTTTAATTCAATGAAAGATGAGCAATGAAAAGATGTGCAATTCTAACTTATAAATATCCATATTTATTATTAGACTGAAAACTAAATAAGTAAATAAAGTAATTTTATTACGGAAAGAAAGGAGAATATATATGATAAAGACATTAATGTCTCAAGTAAAAGAATACAAAAAGGATTCTATTTTGTGTCCTATATTTGTAATATTGGAAGTTATTATGGAAGTTATTATTCCTTTTCTTATGGCATCAATAATTGATAAAGGTGTAGAAGCTGGAAATATGAATCATGTTATAAAAATAGGAACAATAATGATAATAGCAGCAATGCTTTCACTTACATTTGGAGCACTTGCTGGTAAATATGCAGCAAGTGCCAGTACAGGATTTGCAAAAAATTTAAGAAAGGTAATGTTTGAAAATATACAGAGTTTTTCATTTTCAAATATAGACAAATATTCTACAGCAGGTCTTGTAACAAGACTTACAACAGATATAACAAATGTACAAAATGCTTATCAGATGGTAATACGTTTATGTACTAGAGCTCCTATAATGCTTATATGTGCAATGTTTATGGCATTTAAAGTAAATTCTAGATTATCTATGATATTTTTAGGAGCAGCAGTATTTTTAGCAATATTTTTATATCTTATAACTAAAAATGTACATCCTCTTTTTATGAAAGTTTTTAAGAAATATGATGCTTTAAATGCAGGAGTACAGGAAAATATAAATGCAGTAAGAGTTGTAAAAGCTTATGTAAGAGAAGATTATGAAATAAATAAATTTCATAAAGCATGTGAAAATATATATAAGCTTTTTGTAAATGCAGAAAAAATTCTTGTATTAAATATGCCTGTAATGCAGTTTACAGTATATACTTGTATACTTCTTATTTCATGGTTTGGTGCAAAGATGATTGTTGGAGGAAGTCTTACAACAGGTGAATTAATGAGTTTATTCACTTATCTTATGAATATTTTAATAAGTCTTATGATGATTTCTATGATATTCGTTATGGTTATAATGTCTAAAGCATCAGCAGAACGTATTGTGGAAGTAATAAATGAAAAATCCGACTTAAACAATAAGGAAAATCCAGTATATGAACTTAAAGATGGTTCTATTTCATTTGAAGATGTTGACTTTGCATATAAAAAAGATGGGGAAATTGTGCTTTCAGATATAAATTTAAACATTAAGAGTGGACAAACTATTGGAATAATTGGAGGAACAGGAAGTGCAAAATCAAGTCTTGTGCAGCTTATTCCTAGACTTTATGATGTACAGAAAGGTGAAGTAAAAGTCGGAGGCCTAAACGTAAAAGACTATGATATAGAAACTTTAAGAAATGAAGTTGCAATGGTTCTTCAGAAAAATGTACTATTTTCTGGAACAATAAAAGAAAATCTTAAATGGGGAAACAAAAATGCTACTGATGAAGAAATAATAAGAGCATGTCAGCTTGCCCAGGCAGATGAATTCATAAATACATTTCCAGATAAATATGATACTTTTATAGAACAAGGTGGTTCAAATGTTTCTGGTGGACAAAAACAGAGATTGTGTATAGCAAGAGCTCTTCTTAAGAAACCTAAAATATTAATTTTGGATGATTCAACAAGTGCTGTTGATACAAAGACAGATACACTTATAAGAAAAGCATTTAAAGAAGAAATACCAGACACTACAAAAATAATAATAGCCCAGAGAATTTCTTCAGTTCAAGAATGTGATAACATTATCGTGTTAAATGAAGGCGCTATTGTTGATGTTGGAAATCACGATGAACTTATTGGAAGATGTGAAATTTATAGAGATGTATATGAATCACAAATGAAAGGAGCTGATAAAGATGAGGAAAAATAATCTTGGAAAAGGAAAGCCACAGATGAAATCAAAACCTTCAGAAGTAATGAAAAGATTATTCTCATATATTTTTGAAAATTATAAAATTCACTGTATTGCAGTTGTAATACTTATACTTATCAGTTCATTTGCAAACATTGTAGGTACAATGTTTATGAAAAATCTTATTGATGATTATATTACACCATTTTTAAAGGAACAGAATCCAAGTTTCGCTCCTCTTCTTAAAGCTCTTATAATTATGGGGTCAGTTTACTATTTTGGTGCACTTTGTACATGGACTTACAACAGAATAATGGTAAATGTAACTCAGGGAACTTTGAGAAATATAAGAAATGACTTATTTAAGCATATGGAAAAGCTTCCTATAAAGTATTATGATACTCATGCTCATGGTGATATAATGAGTATTTATACAAATGATACTGACGCTTTAAGACAGATGATTTCTCAAGGCATACCACAGTTTATAAGTTCTGCAGTTACTGTAATAGGTGTTCTTATATCTATGGTAATACTCAATATTCCATTAACAGTTCTTTCACTTTTGATGATTGGAATAATGATAATTGTCACAAAAAAAATAGCAAAGCAGAGTGGAACTTATTTTATTAAGCAGCAGAAATCACTTGGAAAAGTAAATGGATACATCGAAGAAATGATGGAAGGACAAAAAGTAATAAAAGTATTCTGTCATGAAGAAGAGAGTATTGACCAGTTTAATAAGATAAATGAAGAACTTTGTGAATGTGCAGATAAAGCAAATAAATATGCCAATATATTGATGCCTATTATGGCCAATATAGGTAATATAAGTTATGTAATTACAGCAATATGTGGAGCACTTCTTGCTATATATGAAGTTGGAAACTTTTCTTTAGGTGGACTTGCTTCTTTCCTTCAATTCAACAGAACATTAAACCAGCCTATAGCACAGCTTTCACAACAGCTTAATGGTATAGTAATGGCACTTGCTGGAGCTGAAAGAATTTTTGAACTTATAGATGAAAAACCTGAAACAGATGAAGGATATGTTGAACTTGTAAATGCAAAAGTTCATGAAGATGGAACAATAGAAGAAGTTAAGGAAAGAACAGGAACATGGGCTTGGAAGCATTATCATAAGGCTGATAATACAACAACATACAAGAAACTTGAAGGTGATGTTGTATTTGATCATGTTGATTTTGGATATAATGATGAAAAAATTATACTTCATGATATTGAACTTTATGCACAGCCTGGACAAAAGATTGCATTTGTAGGGGCAACAGGGGCAGGAAAAACAACAATAACAAATCTTATAAACAGATTTTATGATATTCAGGATGGTAAAATAAGATATGATGGAATAAACGTAAATAAGATAAAGAAAGCAGACTTAAGAAGATCTCTTGGAATAGTTCTTCAGGATACGCATTTATTTACTGGAACAGTAATGGAGAATATACGTTATGGTAAACTTGATGCAACTGATGATGAAGTAAAAGCAGCAGCAAAACTTGCTAATGCAGATTACTTTATAAAACACCTTCCAAATGGATATGATACAGTTCTTACAGGAGATGGAAGCAATCTTTCACAAGGACAGAGACAGCTTCTTGCAATTGCAAGAGCAGCAGTTGCAGATCCTCCAGTTCTTATTCTTGATGAAGCTACTTCAAGTATAGATACACGTACAGAAAAAATAGTTCAAGAAGGTATGGATAATTTAATGCATGGAAGAACAGTATTTGTAATTGCTCATAGATTATCTACTATAAAAAATTCCGATGTTATTATGGTTCTTGATAAAGGAAGAATAATTGAAAGAGGAAATCATGATAGCCTTATTGATAAAAAAGGTGTATATTATCAATTATATACTGGAGCATTAGAACAGGATTAATCAGTAATAAAGAACAAATTTAAATGACAGTGTTTTTTAAGCACTGTCATTTTTTTATTCTTTAGGAAATTATATATTCGGATGATTTGTGGATAACTTTGGAAAGGGGCGGAAATACACAGTCTGCAAAGCAGATTTTTTTATATTATATTATTTTAAGAAAGGGTTGAAATATAATTATGGAACAAAAAATTGCGGATAATATTAATATATTAGGTAAGTTTTGTGGGAAAAGAGATATTAGGTTATTAACTAAAGAAGAATTGCAGAATAAATATTGCATTAATCAAGCAGATGTAATGGTTTTATTTGGCGGAAGTGTTTTATGCGGTGGAGATGTTTTAGCTGCTGCAATGCACAATGATATTGCAAAAAAATATATAATTGTCGGTGGTGCAGGTCATACAACAGATACTCTCAGGAGGAACAAAATAGTTACTAAAAATATATTTAAATATAATCAAACATGATACAATATAACTTGAGGTGATTATATTTGAATAAAAATTATAAACCTAAAGAAT
>NZ_CAKVKB010000122.1 GCF_934754915.1 uncultured Clostridium sp. | reverse complement strand
GTATAGGTGGTGGTCAATGAAAAGTAAACGTTTTTGGTTAATTCTGTAATGTTTTATTATGTTTTGTATTGTTTTATTGAAAAAATTTATTTTTATTTATACTTTTATGTAAGAAATTTATTGATAATTGATGGTGGACAATTGTCAATTGAGGTTAAAATCCTTGCAGGATTTTTTGGGGTTACAATTTAGTTTTATTCATAATTCAATATTTTTGAGGAAGTTTCAATAATATGGTAGACAACTTATCTCTGAATGCCTACAATATAATTAAATATTTTAATATGGGGTGGAGTTTATGGAACTTATTAAAGGGCAGAAGATTAAACTTAATCAGATTATTACAGATATGAAGATTACAATGTCATGCAATGTAGGGATAGATCCTGGAAGTGAAATTGACATGTGTTGCATTGGTGTAGATGAAAATGAAATTTTAAGTGATGACAGATATTTTGTATTTTACAATGTTTTGAGCTCACCTGAAGGCGCCATAGTAAAAGAAGAGGGAAGCAATACTTTTCATGTAGATTTAAACAAGATTCCTGAAAATATAAAAAAGATAGTATTATGTGTTTCTATTGATGGAAATGCAACTATGAAAGATATTAAAAATGGAGAATTGAAATTTATAAACAATAATAATACTGTAGCAGAATTTAAAGTTGAAAGTGAAAAATACAGCACCGAAAAATCTATTATATTATGTGAAGTTTATTTAAAAGATGGAATATGGAGACTTGCAATCATAGCTAGTGGATTTAATGGTGGAATAGGAGACATATTAAGAAATTATGGAGGAGAAGAGGCTGAAGAAGAAGAAAATATAAGTACTAATGCTGATACAGGTATTTCTGATAATAGTATAAAAGAAAATATTGATACAGAAAATGGTTCTGATATTAAAAATAATTCTGAAACTCAGTCTGAAAATAAAGTATATCTTGAAAAGAAGAGAAACATTGAAAAAATAGTGCTTGAAAAAGCACCTCATTTAATTGACCTTACAAAGAAAGTTACAATAACATTAGAAAAGAAGAAAATAGAGAATATAACTGCAAGTGTTGTGGTGGTATTAGATCGTTCAGGGTCTATGAACAGGCAATATAAAAGAGGTGATTTGCAAAGAGCAATGGATAAACTTCTTCCAATAGCACTCATGTTTGATGATGACAAGGAACTTGATACATGGACATTTGCAGATTCAGCAAAACATTTATCACCTATTACTCTTGATAATATAAAAGATTACATAAAAAATGAGCAGGGTGGATGGAAGTTCTGGCGTGTTGGAGGATGCAATAATGAAGTATCAGTAATGAAGGAGCTTGTAAAAATATATAAGAAAAGCAGACTTCCAGTATATATAATTTTTATAAGTGATGGAGGCATATATAAAAAGGGACCTATTAAAAAAATGCTCATAGAAAGCTCCAATTATCCTATGTTCTGGCAGTTTTTAGGTCTTGGAGGAAATAATTATGGGATCTTAGAAGAACTTGATACAATGAAGGAAAGAACTGTGGATAATGCAAACTTCTTTTCAATAGATAATATAGATTCTATGTCAGATGAGCAGCTTTATGATAAACTTCTAAATGAATTTCCAATATGGCTTAAGGAAGCAAAATCAAAAGGAATTGTTTGAGTTTAAGATATATATTCCAATGGACAATTGACAATGGACAATTTGGAAGATACAAGGAGAAAATTCTATTATTTATAAGTGGACAATGACGGATAAAATTTTAGCAGAGATTTGTTTAATTCTTATTGGAATATATATTACAATTATGAAATATACTTAGCTGAGGAATTTTTATATTGGCATAAATACAAAAATCCAACTCGACATATAGTATATCTTAAATCAATATAGACACTATATCTTAAAATAAATTATATAAAATTACAATTATGAAATAGCCACAATTAAATATATTTATGAGAAAATGAAAAACAGATTTAGAATTAATTAAAGTGTTAATTGTACTTAAAAAATATCTGTTTTTTATTTTTTTGCGTAAAAAAACTATAAATTTAAAAAAATTTATATCCCAATTCAAAGGCAAAGAAAAATGCTTTTAAAAATGCAGATAAGAAGTATGATATATTACAAAATACTCCGATTCAAAATAAAAAACTAGGACTAATAAATTATGTTTACAAAATGATTTAAAAAGTATATGTATTTGTGTTTGCCAAAGAATTTACAAAATAAGGCGAAAGCTGTAATTAAGCCGAATACCATAATAAAAAACACAAAAAAATTAAGCATATTTAGAAGAAAAATAAGCTGAAAATTAAGAGATAGAAATCCTCTGAAATGCTGATAATGAAAGGCTTTATCAATTATTTTAAGATAAAAATTGACTTGAAAATTACCAATCATGTTGATATAATGTAGTAAAATGTAGCATAAGGAATTATTTTGTATATTATGTAAAAAATATTTCCTTATATGAAGATTTTTTAATAAAGCCAAAGGAGTGTTTATATATGAAGAATATTTTAAAAAATGAAAAAGCATTATTATTTGTAGGAGGACTTTTAACAGGTACTCTAGGAGTTAAAGCATTAAAAAGCAAAACTGCCAAGAAATTATGTGTCAACACTTTAGCTAATGGTATGAAATTACAACAAGATGCACAGACATTATTCCAATCAATGAAGGAAGATGCAGAAGATGTATGCTACGAAGCTTCTGAAGCAGCTAAAAATAAAGCTGAATAAGGACAAGCTAATAGCGATAAATTATAGATGAGGAAACAATAAGAGTCTATAAGGGGTTTCAAAAGCATATAATTATGTTTTTGAAACCTTATTAGCATTGAAAACTAACTTTGAAAGGATGTCAAAAGAGATATGGAATATAAAGTAGTTCACAATATGCCAGGAAGAATAAGAGTAAGATGTGGACAATATGCCTTTTCTCTTAAAGAAAGTTGCAAAATAGAATATGTCTTAAAAAAACTTTCTTATATTAAAGAAGTTAAGGCAAGTCATCTTACAGGAAGCATATTAGTATTTTATGAAAATGATAATGAAAAAAATGTATTGGATGCAGTTTCTAATATAGAATTATCACAGCTTCCAGAAATTTCAGAACAGGATAATTCAAAAGAAATAGATGTTAATTTTCAAAATACATTATTGAGTATGGTTGGAAGAAGATTTTTGACAAAATTATTAATTCCAATGCCTATACGTAAAATAATGGTAATATGGAAATCATTAAAATTCTTTAAGAAGGGAATAGGAAGCTTATTAAATGCAGATATAAATGTTGATGTTCTTGATGCAGCTTCAATAGCAGCAGCAATGTCTCAGAAACAGTATAATACTGCAAGTTCAATAATGTTCCTTTTAAGTATTTCAGAACTTCTTGAAGATTATACAAGGAAAAAGACAAAGAGCCAGTTAAAAAACAGTCTTGAAATAAATATTGAAAATGTATGGCTTGCAAATAATGATGAAGAAATACTTGTACCAATGTCACAGATAGTTGTTGGAGACAAGATTACTGTACATACAGGAAATATGATTCCAGTTGACGGTGTAATAACTAAAGGTGAAGCAATGATAAATCAGTCTACAATGACAGGAGAACCTTTAGCTGTTAAAAAAGAAATTGAGGATGTTGTTTATGCAGGAACTGTAGTTGAAGAAGGTACAGTAACCATAGAAGTAAAAGCATTAGGTTCAGAAAGCAGAATAAGCAAGATTGTTGAACTTATAGACAATTCAGAAGAACTTAAAGCAAATATACAGGGAAAAGCTGAAAAACTTGCAGACAGTATTGTGCCATTCAGTCTTTTAGGAGCAGCAGCTACATATCTTATTACAAGAAATGTAACAAAAGCCCTTGCAATACTTCTTGTAGATTATTCATGTGCAATAAAATTATCAACACCTATATCAGTAATATCAGCAATGAGAGAAGCTTCAAATTATAAAGCAATGATAAAAGGTGGAAAATATCTTGAAGCATTAAGTGCAGCTGACACTATTGTATTTGATAAAACAGGTACACTTACAGTTGCATCTCCAGAAGTTGAAAAAGTAATTCCATTTGATGATTTTGAAAGGGATTATGTATTAAAGACTGCAGCATGTCTTGAAGAACATTTCCCACATAGTGTGGCAAGAGCAATTGTGAAAAAAGCAGAAGAAGAAGAACTTCAGCATAAAGAAGAACATGCAGAAGTTGAATATGTTGTTGCTCATGGAATTGCTTCACATATAGGAAGAAGAAAAGTCATTGTAGGAAGTTCGCATTTTGTATTTGAAGATGAAGGCGTAAAATTATTAAATAGACATAAGGAAATTATAGAAAAGGAAGGAAAAGGATATTCTATAATATACCTTGCAGTTGGTAAGAAACCAGCAGGATTTATATGTATAAAGGATCCAGTAAGAGAAGAAGCTGCTGAAGCAATAAAGAATTTAAAGAATTCTGGAATAAACAATGTAATAATGCTTACTGGTGATGGTGAAGAAACAGCTGAAAAAGTAAGCAGAGAATTAGGTATAGACAAGTACTATGCACAAGTTCTTCCAGAAGATAAAGCTGGTATTATTGAAAAACTTAAAGAAGATGGACATACTGTAATAATGGTTGGGGATGGAGTAAATGATTCACCAGCACTTGCAACTGCAAATGTATCAATTGCCATGAAAGATGGTTCTGATATTGCAAAAGAAGTTGCAGATATAACACTTATGGTATCTGACCTTAACAGAATAGTATTATTAAGAAATCTTAGTCAAAATCTTATGAAAAAGATAAATAAAAATTACAGAAATATTGTGGGAATAAATACTTCACTTCTTTTATTGGGATTATTTGGAGTTATTCAGCCTACAACATCTGCACTTCTTCATAATGTATCCACTATGATTATAAGTGCAGCAAGCATGAGACCTTGTCTTGAAACAAAAGCATAAGTTAAAGATAGGAAATGCGCAATTGTAATTGAAGCTGAAATCTCTGCAAGATTTTCTTGATATTTATATATATGTTCCAATAACAGAGCTGCATAATAATTAAAGAAATATTGAAAATATTTCACCATTCATTGTCAATTGTCCATTGTACATTGTTAATTGGAATATATATAAATGGAATAAAAATTAATCTTACATTTCATATAGAAAATAAAAGATGAAGTTCTTGCAGGATTTCTTTGATATTTTTGTATGCACTAGATAAATTAATATGAGGATTTTTCAGAGTTAGTATAAAAATCAAAATCCAATTAATATATAGTGGAACGTGAACAAATATATATGTTATATATTAACTTGAATTGTACAAAGTCATAATTTTGAAATATCCACATATAAAAATAAAGCATAAAAAATAAACAGACTGATATGTTACAAAAAAATATCAGTCTGTTTTTTATAATTGAGTAAAAACTATTTATATAGTCTTTAAAACAATAGAGGCATATTAATGTTTAAAATATCCATGAATTTCTCATTTATAAAAGGCTGTGATAATACATTTTCACAAGTATTTTTAAAACAGTCTCTGCTCATGGAAATTTCTTCTTCGATAAATTCATCACAATCCCAGCCTATTGTATCCATGACAAAATCATAGATTTCTTCTGATGAATTGAAAATTTTTATAAATAATTTTTTATCACAATCACAATCCCATTGTAGATTGAATTTATCGCAAAAATTTAATAATTCTTTTAATATGGTGTCTTCATCAGCACCCCAAAGAGCATCTAAAAATTCATAAGATTCTTCAAAAAGTTTAACCTTCTTTGAATCTGTAACATTACTGCTCATTATTTCATGAACTACATTATGAAATTCATCCATTGGAATACAAAATTCATCATAATGAGTATCAAACCAGGTGAAAAAACCTGTAGATAAAAATATATTTTGAATAAATCCTAGCAGAGAGTATGTAGAGGGATAAGCTGAAAAACTATGTTCAAGAATATTCTTTTCAGAATTTAAAAATCCAGCATAAATTATTTTTGACTCAGAAGTAAGCTTTGTTTTATTATTAAAACAGCCTTCATGTCCAGTATTAAAATCATAAAATGAATTTTCCCAATAATTAAAATCTCTATATATGAATTTATTTCTAATAGTTAAATTGCCAGGTTTCATGTACAACCATACCTTTCCATAAATAAAACTTATGTAAAGAGTATAGCATAGTGTAGAAAATAAGTAAATGAAAATAAATATCAATTAAAAAATATTTTCAATTAAAAATTAATTACTATCTAGATGATTTTTTCAAAAGCAATACGTTTAGCACCATCATCAAGATAAATTATTCCACAATATTTATACTGGTTTCTTTTCAAAAGATTCTGCATAGGAATATTTTCTTCATGAGTATCTATACGTATGCTGTGGATATTATTTTCTAAGCAAATATTTTCGGCATATTCTAATATCTTATGGGAAAGTCCACATCTTTTTATTATGGACTTTAGCCTTTTGAGCAAATGCAAAACATAAAACTGCCAGCTATGTGGATGGTTATGAGTTGTATCTTTCAGTGGCAATAGTAAAAAGAAAAATTTTAAAAAGTTAATGATAATGACTATCATTAACGTGAAAAATATGTTATTATTATACAGGAGATATTAAAAAGGAGAATAATTTTCAATTGGAATTATTATTCATATCCAAATAAGAGGAGCAGGAATGGTAAATGATTGAACTGTAAAAATATATGTATTGCATTTAATAAGCTTTATAAAAATGCGAATTTAACTAAAAACGCAATTTATGTCCAGCGGGCTTTATTAAATATGTATATAGTAGTCTCAGTATATTGCTGGTTCAACCTCCAAATTATAATGCCGAGAATTTTTTGGAATTTCGAAGTCATTGTCAGCCGTCAACATTGAACTGTAATATACGCCTGCTTCTAAAAAATTGATATATTACATGCTGGTCAATTATTAACTTTCAGCCGTCATGGCCAGCTGTAATATATTCTAATTAATAATGGACAATGAAGGATGAAATCTTTTAAGATTTCTTTAATTCTATAGGAAATTATATTTTCGAACAATCTGTGGATAACTTTTGAAGGGGGCAGAAACACACAGTCTGCGAAGCAGATTTTTTTATTACTAAGTAGTCTCATTGTTTAAAAAAATATATATGATTTTTAAAACTTAATTATAAGGAGAGAAGTTGTTATGGAAATTACACATGCAGGCATTTCTGAAAATATATTGATTCCATTATGGGCCAGGGCAAAGGAAACTATGTATGGAAATTCTATTCTTCAAGATGAAAAAGCTATTGAAATCATGAAACATATAAAATATGATTTTTCAAAGTTTGATAAGTTATGGATTACTCAGATTGATCTTGCAGTAATGACCAGGATTCTCGATGATAAAGCAGAGAAATTTATAAGTGAATATCCAGACTGTATTGTTATAAATGTTGGATGTGGTCTTGATACCAGATTTGAAAGGATTGATAATGGATCTGTTACATGGTATGACCTGGATAAACCTGAGACAATTGCTCTTAGAAGAGAGTTTTTTAAGGAAAATGAAAGATATAACATGATTTCAAAATCTGTATTAGATGAATCATGGATTAATTATATAAAAGAAAAAGATAGAAAAGTATTAATTATTGGAGAAGGAATTTTTATAGATTTTTCAGAAACTGAACTTGAAAGCATACTTAAGATGCTTCATAAAAATTTTAGCCAGTGTGAATGTCTTTTTGAAATACCTCCATTTTTGAAAAAAGAATTAGAATCTTATGGAGCATTAAAAAAATCTGAAAATTGTGATCAGAATAATATTCAAATGAAAAACACAGATTTTTATGGAAAATATGCAGAGGTAATTGAAGAATATACATTTTCTGATTTCTATAATAATAATGGAAACAAGAAAATACTTAATAAAATTCCTTATATAAAAAATAACTGCAAGGATAAAATTGTACATATAAAAGTTAATTAAATTAGGGACATATAGAAGTAACATTTTTGAGGTGGAAAAATGACTTATTTAGATAATAAGTATTATAAAAATATTATAGAAAAGAAGATATGTAAAAACGAATGCACAGAATATATCTTTAATCCTAGGCAGGGAAAGGGAGCTTTAAAGAATTATAAAGTGATGCCTGGGGTAGAATTGTCATATATAGAATTTGAAAATGGCAAAGCCATGAAAAATATGATGGAGACAGATAGGGAATGTATAGAAATTACATATTGCGTTAAAGGAAAGATTGAAGTCAAATTTGAAAATGAAAAATATGCTTTCATGTCTGAAGGGGACATATGTTTATTTGGCTATAAAGCAAAAGCAGAAGAATGTAATTTTATTTCAAAAGAATTTAATGGAATAAAGATAATGATATTTCTAGATGAATTCATACCTGCATTAAATTCAATTCTTGAAACAGGCGAATTTAATAAAGAAACATTCTTTAGAAGAGTTTTTGATTCAGACAGATGTATAATAAGTCATGGAAATACAAGCCTTAATCATATTTTTAAGGAATTATATGTTCTCCCTGATGAACATAAAAAATATCTAATGAAAATTAAAATTATTGAACTTATATTATATCTTATTTCTGGAACTGATTATAAAGAAAGTGAGACAGTGTACTTTTCAAAGGAAACTGTAGAAAAAATAAAGCAGGCCAGAAATATCATCATTGAAAATGTAGACAAGTTTGTTACAATAAAGCAGCTTTCTGAAATTACAAAAATAAATACTACAGATCTTGAAAAAGGCTTTAAAAGTCTTTATGGAACTACGATTTTTGCATACAGCAGGATGATTAAAATGGCAAAGGCTAAAGAACTTATTCAGGAAAAGAAATATTCTATGCTGGAAGTGTCCCTTGCTGTTGGATATTCAAATGGCGGAAAGTTTGCAAGAGCATTTAGAGAGACTTTTGGAATGCTTCCTACTCAGTATAGAAAGGAAGTAGTATAAGGGGTATATGTATCTTTCTTTAAACTATGGGTGATAAAAGGTTTTCTAAAAAAGTTTATATGTAATAGTGTATCTTTCTTTTAGATGGAATTAATTAAAAAAATGTTTAGAATAAAATAAAGGCTATTGTATCTATATTGGTACGATAACCTTTATTTTTGTACAGGAAAGTATAGAATTTTTAAAAAATAAAATCTAGCAATATCAATGCATTAATAGGTAGAAAGCTGTAAAATGACATCAATCAAGTGGGCATGGCAAAGCCACTTTGTTTTTTATGTGATTTACTGGATAACTGGCATTTCCTATGCAAACATAAGATGGCAAAGCTACTTTGTTTTTTATGTGAAAAAGTAATTGGTTATATTGACATAAGTCTAGTTTTTATATTGGTTTTATTAAAGACAAGATAAGAGTTTATATTCATAAAGAGCTTATCCAATACATATCTTTTCTTTTTAAATGCATAAGAGTAAGATACATTGTTTTCTTTTGCATAAGATTTAAGTGTTTCATTTTTGTAAAATATGTGATTTATAAGGGAGAGCTCCTCCTGAGTAAGGCAGTTTATAGCATATTTTAAGCAGTCACAATCATATTGGCTGCATAATATGTCTTCAATTTCAGGAGAATCATCTTTAAAGGTATCTTCTATAAAACTATCTATTGTAAGAGTATAAGAACCAGAGATTTTATTGTTTTTTATGCTGTTTCTGATTAAATCATTAATGCTGTTTTTAATGCCATTAGTAGCATAAGCAACAAATCTGTGGTTTTCTAATTTATATAATGAAATGCATTTTAATAAGATTCTATAACATTCATTCACTATGTCTTCAAATTCATATCCATGTATGAAGGTTCTTTTTGAAATGTTTATTATGAAAGGCCTGAACTCTTCAAGGAGTTTTTCTTTAGATTTCATATCTCCATTTTTAGATAATCGAACTAAGTTTTCAACATGATTGTAATTCATTAAAACCTCCAGGATTTTTTATTATAGAAAAAGTCTCTACATTAATTATATATGTAAAATAAGAAGATTTTTTTGAATGTTTATTACAATTGACATTTTAAGTAATTTAGTTTTGTATAAATTAAGTTAATACTAAATTAAGTCAGGACATTAAGATTTTCCCCACTTGTGGGGAAAATGAATTTGTAATATTTCTATTTATAAAGTGTAGATTTGATGAATTAATCTAAATAAAAAATAATTTTTAAAGATTAAATATTGCTACAAAATATGTTACATTATATATGAAAAGTATGTACAAATTATAAATATAAAAAGCAGCTAAATTATCAAGCTGCCTTTAAAATTGAGGTTATTTGAAAATTATGTTTATAAATATATTTGTAAAAT
>NZ_CAKVKB010000121.1 GCF_934754915.1 uncultured Clostridium sp. | reverse complement strand
TATAAGAAGTAAATTAGATGAGATAGTTAATAATAAATAATTATATATATTTTATTATGTTCACTATAAGCCTTACTGTGTAAGTCTTATTAGTGTTGTTATTAGCCTAAGGTCTAATAACAATATGCTTATTGCATCTATTATATATAAGCAATATATATATACTAATATAATTTTAGTATGGAGAAATTTGTCTAAATTTGTTGATTAAATAAAAATAATTTGATAAAATAAAAACTGTTAAAAAATAATATTACAATAGCAGTGATGATTATATTAATATATTTGTTATTTAATCACCATCGAATTTGCATTTGTGCATAGAATACATAAACCGAAAGATTTCAAGAAATGTAAAGAGTTAAAAATTGTGATAAGAATTTGTTAAAGAAGGAGAATTATTATGGACAGAAAAATGGTATCTAAAATTCAAAATATCAATGATGGCATATCTGCTGGTTCAGGTATTGTATCCTTGGCCGTCCCTGAATTTGTTGCCACTCCTTTAATTGTTTTCGCTGTTAATAGAATATTAGGACTTATAAGTGATGAAGATATTATAAAAAGACTAAAAAAATTAGAAAAGCAATTAGAAACAAAAAAAATCAGTAAAGA
The DNA here is from genome assembly GCF_934754915.1 of uncultured Clostridium sp. GTDB lineage: Bacteria > Bacillota > Clostridia > Clostridiales > Clostridiaceae > Clostridium. The sequence continues at coordinate 9,821 of NZ_CAKVKB010000121.1, read as the reverse complement.
AGATTTCAAAAATAAAATTATAGATTTATCTGAACACAAAAAATATTTTTCGACAACTGTTTTGGAAAATATCATAAAAAACTGTATTCCTGAAACTGTTGATATATATATTTCTTTATTCATTGATTATATAATGCAAGAAAAATGTGAAGTAAAAGAAGAACTGTGCGAGATAATTTCGTCATTAAATAAACATGATTTAGATTTAATTAAATATATAAAAAAATATTTGAGGGATGGAGAAAGATCAAATTATAAACAAGAAATTAAAAGGTTGGAGGAGTCTGACAAAAGAAATGCTGAAATTGAAATGAAAAATAAAATAATTAAAGAGGAAAATAAGAATAATCCGGAAAAAATATCAAAACTTACTATATTTCCTTTTAGAGATAGAAGTATAATTTTAGATGAAAAGAGAACCATATTTTGGAATGATTTTTCTATTTATTGTGGATTTCCAAATCCAATACCTTTAAATTTTACAATGTTATATGAGTATTATGATAAAAACACTACTGCTGACTATAGTGATTGGATTTTTTATGGCAAATCATTTATTAAATTAGAAAGGCTCGGAGTATTACAATTGGATTATAAAAGTACTTTAGGAACTATAAACAGTTTAGATATAAGTAGGTTTCATATAACTATTTTAGGACTAGTTTTATTAGAGTATATTGAAATATAATAAATATATTCTTTTAGTATGGAGAAATTTATCTAAATTTGTTGATTAACTGTAAATAATTTGATATACTTAAATTAGTTAAAGAAAGATGCTAGTGCAGGTCTATTTAATAGATTTTTTGTGCTGGCGTTTTTTAGTAGTAAAGGAAGTGAAGTAAATAATATGCATATTAGCATGATAGAAATAAGAAATTTTAGAGGAATAGATATAACTTTAGAAAAAATAAATGATGTAGTAACAGTAATTGGACAAAATGATAGTGGAAAAAGCAATATTTGTGCAGCAATATTAAAAGTACTGGACTATAATAAAAGAAGAATTCCACTTTTTGAATCTGATTCGACAAATAGTAACAAACAAAATATATTTATCAAAATAAAACTTGAAATAGATGATTTAACAAATGAACAGCTGGCACAATTGCATGAAGTGATAAGCGAAAAGGATGGAAAGAAATATGTTTATGCACAATTGACATCCACATACAATACAGATGTTTTGATATATGAAGATGAGTTATTAATTGGTGATATGGATCTGGATTATAAAGAATATAACACAACAAAACAAAATCCACTTGATAAAGTGTTGTCAGTCATATATATTAATCCAACGTATGATACTAAGCAAGAGACAAAACATTTTTTTGAGTACAAAGAAGCAAGACACATAGAAATGGATACACATATTAGTCCTAATATAGAAGAAACAATAGAAAAGTTAAAAGAAAATGTAAAAAATGATGAGGCCCTAGCAGAAATAATAAATGATATAAATGAACTCGGTGAGTTTGAAAAAATGTTTGACGGAATGAAATTTGAGTTAACTCCTAACATAAAACTAGAGAACATATATAAGTCGCTAGAAATCTTGACACTTGATAGTTATGGAAATGTACTTAATAATATAGGTGATGGAAAAAATAAAATATTTTCTATGCTATTAAAAGAAAAAACTTATGAAGACGATAAGAAAAAAATAATAATTGTTGAAGAACCAGAAAATCATTTATATGTATTATTACAAAAACATTATATAAGTGCTATAGCATCATTTAAACCGAGCCAAATGATTGTTACAACACATTCACCACATGTTGTTGATTTTGAAAAAACTAATCAAATAATTAAAATTCAAAGGTATTTTGATGTTCAAGATGAAGTATACAGAAGAAAAAAATTTATATATAATGTTGAAAATAAAGAATTTTCAAAATATGGTTATTTAATAAATGTTGAAATTGCAGAGATGATGTATTATGACACGGTACTATTAATAGAGGGCGAATCAGAAAAGTATTTCTACAGTTATTTGTTATCGCAAGATCCAAGTTTTAGAAATATAGTTTTTAATAATAATATTGGAATATTTTCGGTTAATGGCATTGCTTTTAAAAAAATAAAAGAATTATTAGAAGCATTAGGTATAAAAGTATATATTAAAACAGACAACGATATATTTAAGGTGCCTTCAAAAAGTAATTTGTATTATTATGCTGGAATAACAAGATGTATAAACTATCTAGATAATGAAGGAAAAACAAAAATAAAAAACATACTTGGAATAGAAGATTTATCAAATGCAAAAAATTTTCAATTTGCTAATAGAAATGATAAATTAAAATTAGTAGAGGAAAATATTGACAAACTATGTGACGTCTTTAAACAAAGTAGAATATTACTATCAAAGCACAATTTGGGATTTGAAAAAGATTTTCTCGATTATATACAATACAATGAAAATGATTATGAAGAAGTTATAAAAAATTTAAAGGATGCAAAATTGACAAACTTGCATAGATTTATTATTGACAGAAATATAGATATAAAGATTAATGAGGTAAACAAAAATTCTGTCTTGTTGGGGTTTATTAATTATGATAGATAATGAATTAAAAAAAGTGTTAGACGAACAACAATCAAAAATAATAAATGACAATACTAAATATCTTTGCGTATCGGCATGTCCAGGTGCTGGGAAGACATATACGTTAGTAAAGAAAATAGAAAAAGAATTAGAAGTGCTTGAGGAATATCAAGGTATAATAGCATGTTCATTTACAAAGGCAGCTTCAAATGAAATTAAAGGTAGATTAAATACAGTTAATAATAAATTGAGTAACTGCTTTATAGGAACTATAGACTCTTTAATAATGAACTTAATAATTTTTCCATTTTTAAATAGATATTTATTTCATATTGGAAAAATTAACAGAAGGATAACTATCAGTTCAATTGTAATTAATAATAAACAAGAAATAAATTCATATGTAAGAAATTATGATAGAAATTACAATGTCAAAATGGAAGCTGATGATTATATTAGAAAGTGGTATAAAAAATTAAATGATGGAATTTATGAAATATCATTTCCAGCATATATACTAGCAAGACAAATAGTAGAATATGACTTGTTTAACAAGTATTTTTCAATAAGGTTCCCATCGATTTATATTGATGAAGCCCAAGATCTAAATTATTTTCAGCATCAATTCCTAAAAGCATTAAAAGAAAAAACAAATATTAATATAATACTTTTTGGAGATCCTAATCAATCAATATATCAATTCAGAGGTGCAAGACCTGAATTCTTTAATGAACTATCAAAAAAAGATTATAATATAAAAAAGATAACAGTAAGTGTAAGATGTCATCCTAGTATTTTGTATTATGCTAATAAAATATTTGATAAAAATACACCAATAACATTCAAAGACTCACATGTCAAAATAATAAATTCAATTGATTTGGAATTTTTAAAAGAAATAAAAGGTGGAACTTATATATTGACTGAAACAAATAATACAGCAATTAAATTATATGAAAAATTTAAAAATGATTTTGATATTTTATTTTCGAAAAAGCTAGATAATATGCCGGATGATTATGAAGTTAATCAAGAAATAATTGATGAGTTAATAAAATATTACATTAACTATGATAACATAAATGATAGATATAAATATCCTGCTGATGAATTAGCAAATTATCTATCGTTTACTAATAGTAATATAAAAAAGCAAGAGTTAAAAATAAATGGACTAAGTTTAAGTGAATTTTTAACAAAAATAATAAATAAGTTAAATATAGAAATTAGTGAAAGTACACTACATATAATTCAAGATAAATTATTAGATGAAAAATATAAATATTATTATTATATTTCTGATAAGAAAAATAAAATAATGACAATTCATTCATCAAAAGGATTAGAAAGTAAAAATGTTATAATATATTTAGATAGTACCTTTCCAATTAAAGAAGATTTTAAAAACAAACTTTTTGTTGGAATAACTAGAGCAAAAGAGAATGTATTTGTATTTTGTACAGATACGTTTTCTGGAAAATACTATATTGATTGGCTAATCAATGAATAAAAAAATATTGACATTTACACTGTATTGAAAAGTTAGCAATAAATATATTTTAAAAACTGTTGATAAATGAAAAATCAATATAATTTTTTATTTATTAACGTTATCGTTTTTTTATAAAAGTATCAAAGAGTAATATAAAATAATTTTATATACTTATATTAATACTCTTAATTTCATTAATTGTATTTTAATTAAAAGGTCTTATAATTTATGTTTTTCAATTTAATGTACCGGTTATGAATAAAATATCATAAAAATTTCAACAAATTAATAATAATTTATCTACTTTTATAGGAAAAAAAAGATTTTAATGGTATAATTAAATTACACATATACTATAAGGCGGTGATGATATGCTAAGAGTTTTTGAAGCTTTTTCGGGAGTTGGAGCACAATGCATGGCATTAAGAAATTTAAAAAAAAGTTATAAAATAGTAGCAACATGCGACATTGATGAAGCTGCTATTCTTGCATATTATCATACCCATGCAAATAATAAAAAGAGCAGAAAAAGATATAATGACGATAAGAAAAAAGAAATAATAATTAATAGGGGAATAGGAAATAAATCTAAAATAATTAAAATGAATCATGAATCGTTGGAAACATTATTTGATGCAGTAGATATATGCAATAACTTGGGTGATATTACTAAGCTAGATGTAAAGGATATTCCGGATCATGATTTGTTTACCTACTCTTTTCCATGTCAAGATATTTCTTCGGTAGGAACACAAAAGGGGTTAGATATTGGTAGCGGTACAAGAAGTTCTTTATTATGGGAATGCAAGAAGATAATAGAAAATAAAAGACCAAAGTATTTACTATTAGAAAACGTTAAAAATTTAACAACTGGTAAAAATAAAAAAAACTTTAATGATTGGCTTAATTATCTTGAAAAACAAGGCTACACAAATTATTGGAAAATATTTGATGCAAAAGATTATGGAATACCCCAAAGAAGGCCCCGTGTCATTGTGGTATCTAAGTATGGTAAATGTCATACTGATTTAATTAAAGACAATGAATTATCAGTAAAAAAAGATATTAATGATATAATAGATTTTAATGAAAAGGGATGGAAAAAATTCACACCAAAATCAGTGATAAAAGGAACTGTAAAAGATGGAACATATGCATTTTTAGATGATCGTGACTGGAAAATAAATGGTGTTATGATAAGTAAAGTGTGTTCAACACAGAGAGCAGGAAGAACTGGGCTAAAATTGATCAAAAATGAGAATGAACAATTGTTCGAAAGAAAATTAAATGCATTAGAATGCTGCAGGTTAATGGGATATAATGATTCTGACTATTACAATATGAAAAAAGGTAAATTATCCGATGGACAAATAATGAAGATCTGTGGTAATTCAATAGTAGTAAACGTCCTAATGAATGTTTTTGAAAATATATACGAGGAGGAAAAATTATGATAAATGGTTTGTCGCTTTTTTCTAATGTTGGAATTGGAGAATTGTTATTAAAAAAGTGTGGAATAAATATTGTAGTAGCTAATGAACTTGAAAAAAATAGAGCTGAATTTTATAAAAATGTGTATCCAGAATGTGAGATGATACAAGGAGATATTAATAAACATTACGACGAAGTAATAAAACTTGCAAAAAACAAGAATTGTAAGTTTTTAATGGCAACTCCACCGTGTCAGGGAATGAGTGTAGCCGGTAAAAGAAATTATTCTGACAGTAGAAACACCTTAATAATTCCAGTTCTAAATGCAATAAAGGATTTAAACCCGGACTATGTTTTAATTGAAAATGTTCCACAGTTACTCAAACTGAAAATAGATTATAATGGAAATAATAATACAGTAGAAGAAATAATTCAAAAAGAATTTGGGAACACATATAATATAAACACTAACAAAATAATAAATGCACAAAATTATGGTGTTCCACAAAATCGAAAAAGAGCTATAATCTTATTAAACAAAATAAATAAATGGGAATTTCCTAAAAAAGAGAATAAGGTTATAACTGTTAGGGATGCGATTGGCGATCTTCCAAGTGTCGAAGCAATTATTGATGGAAACAGTAATTATTTTATAGGAAATGATAAAAAAATAGAAGAATGCAGAAAAGTACATAAATGGCACATTCCAAAAGAACATTCAATACGGCATGTCGAAATAATGCAACACACACCAACAGGACACTCTGCATTTGAAAATGAATTTTATTATCCAAAAAAGATTGATGGTACACGTGTCAAGGGTTACAACACTACATATAAAAGAATGGAATGGGATAAACCAGCCCCAACAATAACTATGGCAAATGGTGTTATATCATCACAGTGTAATGTTCATCCTGGCAGATTAAATAAAGATGGTACATATAGTGATGCAAGGGTGCTAACAGTGTACGAAATAATGAGATTATTTACAATACCTGATAATTGGAACATACCAATATGGGCAAATGACAATTTTATAAGAAGGGTTATTGGGGAAGGTATTCCACCATTATTAATATATAAGATAGTAAGAAATTTGGATGGTGACAATAATGAATAGAGATGTATGGCTATTTCCACAAAACTCATGCAATATAAAGCAGTTCTTTATAACATTAAATGTATTTGGTAAACTTAATGGAATCAGTCGAAAAGAAAATGTTCAACAATTACTTATGGAGCAACATTCAAAAATGGGTACATATAACCCATATGTAAAAAAGAATTTTTATGATTTTTCTTCAGCTAATCATAAAATTGATGAGCCTCGTTTCTATGGTGCAATTTATGAGACAGCAAATAGAAAGATTCATGTCAGTTCATATGGAGAACTATTATTAAAATACGAGCAAGATGAAATAAAAAGAAATAAAGTTTTTATTGGAATGCTTTTCAATATCCAGTTCGATAATCCATATAAAAAAATGAAAGAATTTGATATATATCCACTAAGACTTATATTTAAGTTACTTACTGATAATCGATTAAATTATGAATTAACAAATATAGAGGTGTCTAAAATACTTTATTATATAAAGACAGTCAAGAATAAAAGTGATTATGACAAAATTGTTGACACAATTATTGAATTTAGAAACAATAATACAGAAGAAATTATTAAAACATTAACTGTAGATGCAACACAATTTATAAAAAATTATGTTAGTTGCAATTATTTATTTAATATTTTGTCCGAAATGAATATTACAATTCAAGAAAAGAAATCAGAACGTTTTACTATTCATTCTAAAGTAAGAAAAAATCCAACGGTAGTTACACCAAGAACATTAAAAATAAATACTAGTTTATTAGATTTTGTTAATAAATACCTATTGGAAGTTTCATTGTATGAAGAAATAAAAAAACCACATGGACTTAGAAGCGACTGGATAAGGGAAATTTATAATAGTGTGCCAGAATTTTTATTACAGGAGATAGAAGAAAAAGAAGATATATATACAGAATATCTCCAAATTCCTAAATTATTAGTTGAAACATCAACAAATCCAGATAAATGGTCAAAATTTGAAGAATACATTACAAAAAGCTTCAATTTGTTTGAAGATGTTAATGCCGAAACAATTGGAGGACCAGGGCAACCAGATTCTTTGTGTCACTATTTAAAAAATAATACTATATTCTGTGCAGATGGCAAATCAACACATAAAAAATTATCTAGTATTAATGATGGAAGACTAAAACAGCATAGAATATTATACAATGCTGAATATACGATAATTGTTACACCGGGATATGTACCAAGTGCAGTAGAAGATATTAAAGGAACGAAAACATGCATTATTACATCATATTGTTTTGCCGACCTAATTACTAAATATATATTCAAACTATACAAAAATCATGAAGAGTGCAGTTATGAAATATTTAATAATTTAATTATTAATAACCTTGGAACAGATCTAAGTGAAAAAATATATTCAATTATAGATGATAGGCTCGGAATTGCGATGGATAATTTATAATTTAGATTTTTGCTGCGAGAAGTCACTATTTTTGTTGCATAAACAGCATAATAACTATATAATAAACAAATAAATAAATGAAAGTATATTTTTAATTAATTGAATTTTTTTATTAGAACATCAATATACACAAAATATTATTGTATAATGAAAAATTTATATTAAAATAAATTTATTATAAAAACAAGTTTATAATAAATTTAAAGTATTGGAATGAAGGAGGATGATCATACTATATGGGAAAATTTGATAATGAAATAAATGAAGAAAAACAAGGATGTGCATTATGTATGAATACAGAATTCGATGTTCCAGCAGAAATTATTCATGCTGTTAAAAAAGGAGATTTGGTTATATTTGCTGGTGCTGGTATAAGTACAGAGGGTAAAAACGTATATAAGTCAACACTGTATGCCGACATAAATGATGAACTAAGTGAAAACAATGATAATACCTTTCCTCAATTAATGACTAAGTATTGTGAAAAACCAAATGGAAGGAGAAAGTTAATTAATAAAATTATTGATAGATTTGATTATTATAAATCATTTCCAGAAATAGATAATGTTATGAATAAATTTTTTGTTCCATTATCTGACATCTATAGCATAAAAGAGATAATAACAACAAATTGGGATAGACAATTCGAGGAAAAATGTGGATGTATGCCCATAGTTTATAATGAGGATATATCATTACTCGACGACAAAAAAAGAAAGGTATATAAAATTCACGGAAGTATAGATAATGTTGGAACATTAATAATAACTGAATCAGATTACGAAAAATGTTATAACAATTTGAAAGAAAATTTAATAGGTGGAAGAATAAAAGAATTGTTAAGCAGAAAGACAGTCGTATTCATAGGATATTCATTAGATGATGAAGACTTTAAAAAAATATGGCAATTTATTGATGAAAAGTTGGGTAGTCTGAAGCCACATTTTTATATAGTATCTCCTGATGAAAAAATGGTAGAAAAATTAAAAGATAAAAATGTAACTGTTATCAATGCATTGGGCTCAACTTTTGTTAGAAAAATAAGAAAGCAATTGATAAATGATAAATATTTATTGAATTCTGACGTTTTGTATAATATAGTAGATATAATGTTACCCATGACATTTGATGTTCATCAAGAAACCAATAGAATGTTAAAAGAAAAAAAAGAACCATTACTAATATATTCAATATGTTTTCAAGATGGTGTAATACATTCACTGGAAAGAATTTTAGCAAGAAAAGTTTATGGTGAATATTTAGATCCTGAATTTTTTCATTCATCTATAGACACATATTATATGCTATATGAAGGATATGTAAAAATTGGCAACATGTTTGATGCTGCATATTTATTTGGATATGCACATGCAATGGATTATATATTATATTTATATGATTGCATTAATGATAATAAAACAATAAATTTTGAAAACAGCATAAGTTTATATTATTTGCCGAGAGAAAAAATATATAATGATTTAGATGAATTTAAAAAGGAACTAAAAAAATATAGAACAATGAAATACATAAACCTGGCAAATAAGATGCTATTGGAACTAGGAAATGCAGAATATAAATTTGATATTCATCATTTACCATTTATATAAATAGTTGTTGTATTTAGAAAATAAAAAATTTAAAGACTTACCAGCATCACAATGATGTTCTAAGTCTTTTTTTCATACATTACAAACTTGTAATATAAAACAGAGTAAAACAATGATATAATATAACTATAGAAAGAAGGAAATATAATATATGAAAAAGATAATGATAATTGAAGATGATACCATAA
>NZ_CAKVKB010000120.1 GCF_934754915.1 uncultured Clostridium sp. | reverse complement strand
ATAGATTGTGGAGCATATGATGGGGATACAATACAAAGTTTATATAATAAGTTTTCTAATGTAGAGGCAATTGCTGTATTTGAACCTGATTTTAATAATTATAATATGATGATAAAAAATATAAAAAAAATAGCACAAGGTACAAATGAGATTATATGTATGCCCAATGCTGTATATCATAATGCTGAACAATTAAGATTTAATATGAATACTGCTGAAAATAGCAATATATCGAAGGAAGGAGATACTGTAGTTCAATGTGTTTCAATTGATGAGTGCATACAAAATTTTAAACCAACGCATATAAAGATGGATATTGAAGGATCAGAATATGAAGGGCTGTTAGGAACTAAGGAAACTATAAAAACCAATAAACCGAATTTAATGATTTGTTTGTATCATAAACCAAATGATTTGTTTGAAATTCCAATGCTTATAAATAGTTGGAATTTAGGGTATAAATTTTATTTAAGGATACATGGAAATAATGGGCTTGAGTTGGTTTTATATTGTGTTGCATAATTAAAAATAATTATGATTATAGATAAAAACTAAGGAGAGTATAAAATATGGATAAATCTCAGCAAGAAAAAGATAGAAAAGAAATTTTAAAATTAGTGAATGAATATTATAAAAAATATCATACAAAAAATACATATAAAGAAGGAGAACGAATACCATATGCATCAAGAGTTTACAATTCCGATGAAATGATTAATCTTGTTGATAGTTCTCTTGAGTTTTGGCTTACATCTGGAAGGTATACTAATGAATTTGAAAAAGAATTTGCCCAGTATTTAAATGTAAAATATTGTACTCTTGTCAATTCAGGATCAAGTGCAAATTTAAATGCATTCATGGCATTAACATCATCTCTTTTAGGTAATAGGGCAATTAAAAGAGGAGATGAAGTCATAACTGTTGCAGCAGGATTCCCAACAACTATTGCTCCGATAATTCAATATGGTGCTATTCCAGTTTTTATAGATGTTACAATTCCGCAATACAATATAGATGTAGAAATGTTGGAAAAAGCAATTTCAAACAAAACTAAGGCTGTAATGGTAGCACATACTTTAGGAAATCCATTTGATTTAAATTCAGTCAAGAGTTTTTGTGATAAGTATAATTTATGGCTTATAGAAGATAATTGTGATGCTCTTGGATCAAAGTATATAATAAATGGAGAGGAAAAATTTACAGGAACAATTGGGGATATAGGAACATCTAGCTTTTATCCTCCACATCATATGACGATGGGGGAAGGTGGAGCTGTATATACTAATAATCCATTACTTAATAAAATAATACGTTCGTTTAGAGATTGGGGAAGAGATTGTGTATGTCCATCAGGCATGGATAATTTATGTAAGCATAGATTTTCCAGAAAATATGGCGAATTACCTTTAGGTTATGATCATAAATATGTGTATTCTCATTTTGGATATAATCTGAAAGCCACAGATATGCAGGCAGCTATTGGTTGCGCTCAAATAAAAAAGTTACATTACTTTGTAAAAAGAAGAAAAGAAAATTTTAACAGATTGAAAAAGAATTTGTTAAAATCTGAAGATAAAATTATATTGCCAGTTGCATGTGAAAATTCTAATCCTAGTTGGTTTGGATTTATTATTACATGTAAGAAGGGGATTGATAGAAATAAAGTTGTTCAGTATATAGAGAAACATGGTATTCAGACAAGAATGCTATTTGCAGGAAATATTATAAAACATCCTTGTTTTGATGAAATGAGAACTAGTGGAAAAGGATATAGAATTGTTGGAAATTTGAATAATACAGATAAGATAATGAATGATACTTTTTGGGTAGGAGTTTATCCAGGAATGACAGATGAAATGATTGATTATATGGCAAAAATCATAAATGAAGCTGTAAATTAGTAAGAGAAAAAGATCAACTTTAATATGTTGTTAGGAGGAATAATATGAATAATTTAATGCTTTTAGATTGCACTATGCGAGATGGAGGATATTTAAATGATTGGAATTTTGGACATGACAATTTAATTAGTATCTTTGAGCGACTTGTAAGTGCAGGAATTGATATAATTGAAGTTGGCTTTTTAGATGAAAGAAGAAATTTTGATATAAATCGTAGTATAATGCCAGATACTAATTCTGTTAAAAAGATATATGGGAAGATAGATAAAGGAAATTCTATGATAGTGGGAATGATTGATTATGGGACATGCTCGATTAAACACATACAACAATGTAGTGAAAGTTATCTTGATGGAATTAGAGTAATATTTAAAAAACATGTTATGCATGAGGCAATTAATTTTTGCAAAGAAGTTAAGAATCTTGGGTATAATGTATTTGTACAAGCTGTTTCTATAACAAGTTATAATGATCAAGAATTATTGGAACTTATAGGACTTGTTAATGAATTAAACCCATATGCTATGTCTATGGTTGATACTTATGGATTATTGCATCAAGATAATTTAATGCATATATTTGATATTATAGATGATAATCTTAATAATAACATATGTCTTGGATATCATGCACATAATAATTTTCAAATGGGCTATGCTAATTGTATTCAAGTGTTAACTAAAAATGTAGAGCGAACAATTCTTGTAGATGCAACATTATATGGAATGGGCAAGAGTGCTGGAAATACTCCTATAGAACTTATAAGTACATATATGAATGAAAAATTTAATAAAAAGTATGATGTGAGTCAATTATTAGAGTCTATAGAGGTAAATATAATGGATATTTATAAGCAGACTCCTTGGGGATATAATTTGTTTTATTATGTTTCAGCATCAAATAAATGTCATCCAAATTATGTTTCATATTTGATGAATAAAAAAACTCTTTCAATAAAATCAATTAATGAAATATTAAAAAGTATAGATGATGACAAAAAGTTACTTTACAATAAGGACTATATAGAAAACTTATATTTTAGATATCAACAAAACGAATGCGCTGATGATGTTGCTATGAATAGATTAAAAGATGATGTTAGTGGAAAAGATGTATTAGTTATTGGACCAGGTAAGAATAGTATTTTGTATAAAGATAAAATACAGGGATTTATAAAGAAAAATACTCCTATAGTTATTGCTATTAATTATATTCCGGATATTGATAATATAGAATACTTATTTATAACAAATTCAAAGAGATATGCTCAGATGACAACTAAATTAAGTTGTAATAAATATAGTGCATTGAAGACAATTGCAACCTCTAATGTTACTAAAACAAATGGTGAGTTTCAATATGTTTTAAATTATAGTTCACTAATTGATTTAAAAACTGAAATACCAGATAATTCATTAATTATGCTTTTAAAAGTTCTTAAAAAAATTGGAATAAAAAAAATAGCACTTGCTGGCTTTGATGGTTATTCAGAAAAAGAAATAAATTATTTTAATTCTAATATGGAATATAGTTTTGCTAAAAGAAAATCAGCATATCTTAATGAGTATGCAAAAACTTTTATTAATGAATATAGAGGTAAAATTACCGTTGAATTTATAACAGATTCATATTATGAACAGTAGAAATGTGTAAATATGTTTTGATTATAGGATAAAAGAAAAAATAAAAATATATTGGAATAGTAAAATAAAAAATATAGAAGGAGATAGATCATGAAAATTAAAGTAGCAAAATATATAGCTGATTTTATGGTGAAAAATGGAGTAAATCATGTGTTTACTATAACTGGAGGAGGAGCTATGCATTTAAATGATGCATTCGGGCATCAGGAGGGACTTAAATGTACTTATAATCACCATGAACAGGCGTGTTCAATTGCGGCTGAGGCTTATGCAAGATTGACGAATAAGCTGGCGTTGGTGTGTGTGACAAGCGGTCCGGGAGGAACAAATGCTATTACAGGTGTATTAGGAGGGTGGCTGGATTCCATCCCAATGTTCATTATATCAGGACAGGTAAAGAGGGAAACAACCTTGTGGTCAACTGATGTGCCATTAAGGCAGCTTGGAGATCAAGAATATAATATAGTGGCTTCTGTGGCACCTATGACTAAATATGCCTGTATGATAACTGAACCTAATGATATAAAATATCATCTTGAAAAAGCTTTATATCTTGCATTAAATGGGCGCGGAGGTCCAGTATGGTTAGATATTCCTTTAGATGTTCAAGCAGCTATTGTTGAAACAGATGAACTTAGAGGTTTTGATGTTGAGGAAGTTTCAAATGAAAATCCTATTTATGATAAATCTATTACTCCTAAAATATTAGAAAAAATAAAACAATCTAAAAGACCAGTGATTTTGGCGGGAAGTGGAATTCGTTTAGGAAAAGCATATAATCAATTTATAAAATTAATTGATAAACTTCAAATACCAGTTGTAACTGCATGGAATGCACATGATGTACTTTGGGATGAACATCCATTATTTTGTGGAAGACCAGGAACTGTTGGAACACGTGGAGGAAATTTTGTAGTGGAAAATAGTGATTTATTACTGGTTTTAGGATGTAGGCTTAATATAAGACAAATAAGTTATAATTATAATGATTATGCAAAGAATGCCTATAAAATTATAATTGATATTGATGAAAATGAATTGAAAAAGCCAACAATTAAGGCTGATTTACCAATATGGGCAAATGTACGTGATGTTATAGATGATGTTTTATTATATGATTATGCATTAGGTAATGAGATGCATAAACGATGGCTTAAATGGTGTAAAAATATAAATAAAAAATATCCAGCAGTGTTACCTAAATACTATGAAAAATCATCTCCAGTTAATCCATATGCATTTATTAATGAATTATTTAATGAATTAGAAGAAGGAGATAATGTAATAACAGGAAATGGAAGTGCATGTGTTATTACATTTCAAGCAGCAAAAATAAAAAAGAGACAAAGATTATTTACTAATTCAGGATGTGCAGCTATGGGATATGGTTTTCCAGCTGCAATAGGAGCAAGTATAGGACTTAATGGAAAGAGAGTGATTTGCATAGATGGAGATGGAAGTTTTCAAATGAATATTCAAGAACTTCAAACTGTTGTATATAATAATCTTAATATAAAAATAATATATCTAAATAATAATGGATATCATTCTATTAGACAAACTCAAAATAATCTCTTTGATCCACCGCTTATTGGGGTTTGCGATGGAAATGGTTTGAGTTTTCCTGACATGAAAAAAATTGCTTGGGCTTATGGAATAACATATATAAAAATAGATAATATAGATGAATCAAGAAAATTAATAAGAAATATGCTGGATAGTGACGGACCAATGATTTGTGAAGTTATTATTGATCCATCTCAAAATTTTGAACCTAAATTATCTTCTAAAATTTTACCTAATGGAAAGATAGTCTCGCCATCTATAGATGATATGTATCCTTTTCTTGATAGAGATGAATATGATAGAAATAAAAATTTAGATTTAATATAGATAGGAAAGGCAGGAAGTTAGAGAGATGGCAATATTTAAAAGGGTAGTTATTTCAGGGGCTACTGGTGCTATTGGAATGGCATTAATTTCAAAGTTAATTCAAGAAAATATTAAAGTTTTAGTGCTTTATAGAAAAGAATCTTTAAGAATATCACAAATACAGGATCATCCTCTTATAAAAAAAGTTGTATGTAGCCTTAATGAGATGTCAAATTTTCAATTAACAAGTAATGAAAAGTATGATGTATTTTATCATTTTGCATGGGATGGAACATCGGGTATGGCGAGAGATGATATGTATTTACAGAATAAAAATATAAAATATACTCTTGATGCAGTACATTTAGCTAAAAGACTTGGATGTAACACATTTATTGGTGCAGGTTCTCAAGCAGAGTATGGTAGAGTTGAGAGTAGATTAACTCCTGATATGAGATGTTTGCCTGAAAATGGATATGGAATTGCAAAACTTTGTGCAGGTCAGATGAGCCGTATATTATGTGAAAAATTAGGAATTAGACATATATGGACTAGGATTTTAAGCGTTTATGGACCATGGGACAATAAAAATTCACTTATATCATCAACAATTATTAAACTTATTAACAAAGAAGAAGTGCATTTTACAAAGGGTGAACAAATATGGGATTTTTTGTACAGTGATGATGCTGCAAATGCATTTTATTTACTTGCTAAGAAGGGAGTTAATGGAAAAGTATATTGTTTAGGAAGTGGGAAAAAATGTTTATTAAAAGATGCAATTATAGAAATTTTCAATCAATTAAATATAACAGATAGAACCGGAATTGGAGATTTGCAGTATTCAGATAAGCAAGTAATGTTTCTTTGGGCTGATATAAAGGAATTAGTTGAAGATGTTGGGTTTGTTCCTAATGTATCACTTAAAGATGGAATACAAAAAACTATTAATTATTACAAACAATGGGATTGATTATGATTAATTCTGCAACAAACATTTAAGAGAATATTAACTTGAAAAATTTACAATAAATAGGCGAAAGATTATAGCAATTCTAGAGCATTTAAGAGTAAAGATAATCAGAAAAAATTAAAGCAATACTAAAATTGAAAATTATTAATGTATTCATAGTTTTTTAATTATATAGTTCTAGTTAAGTATAGAATTGCAAGGATGATTGAATGAAAAATATATTAAAAAGTGTTGCTAATATAGTTTGTGGAGGAAATAGATGAAAGATTATAATAAATATTTAGATAAATGTATAGAGAAAGCATTTGGTGAAAAACTTTTATCAGGAAAAAATATTCTACATGAAGTGGGAAAAATTTTAAGAGAAACATGTGAAAACAAAAAATTTGCAATATGGGGTTCTGGTGATCATACAACACAATTATACAAATATTTTTCTATTGAAATGAAGGATGCAAAATTTATTATAGATAATAATAAAAGTAAAGATGGGAAAACATTACTTAAATTTAATATAAAATATCCTAGAATAGATGAATTGAAAAAGTTGGATACAATTTTTATTTCATCATTTTTTTCTGCAAAAACAATTGAAAATCAAATTAAAGATATGAACATAGATGTTGAAGTTGTTAATATATATAAAAGACTAGGTGATAAAGGAATAAACTTAAAAGCACCATTTTATTATGATACAAGTGTGTATATGGAACTTTATAATTTAAACAAATTATTTAAAGAAAACAAACAGGAAGATACATTAAAAAAAATAATATTAAATTATTTGGGGATAAGAGATATAAATAATGCAAAAAAATACATAAAAGTATATTTAGAGAATAATTATTCAAGAAATAATGAAATAAGAAAATTATTAAATGAAATTGAAAACATAGAAGCAGAAATAAAAAGTAAAATTGATAATGTGGCAAAAAATAATATATTTATTTTTTATTGGGATGCTTTAAGGTATAAGGATGTATTTTCGAAACAAACAAAAATGAAATATGTAAATAGTATATTAGATAAAAGTACATACTTTACAAATTTATATTCGCCATCAATAACGACATATGAATCAGTTCCAACTATTTTGACTGGTTTAGACCCAGATAGTTCTCAAATTAGAGATAATACAACAGTTAAAGATGATCAATGTGCTTTTATAAAAAAAGCTCAAGAACAAGGATATAAGATAAAAATCTATTCTGGTTATTGGAATATTATTGATGGGGAAAAAATTGAATATTTTGATGGAAACTATGCTACATTAACAATATGGAATGCTATTTGTAATATGATTAGTTCACAAGAAAACAAAAACATTTATATATTGTATTTTTGGCAGGAAACTCATCCACCACATTTATGTGGAAATCACGAAAAATTACCTATTGCGCATTTGACTCCATTTAGTGGAGATGAATTATACCCACAATCTCAAGATGAATATAATAATCAATATAGTGAATGTTTAAGTTATGTAGATAAAGTTACAGAATATTATTACAATATTTTAGGTGATAAAACATTAAAAATACTATTTAGTGATCATGGCCAGATAATTGAGAAAGCTACATACGAATTAAAAGATATAAAAACTTTAGCTGGATGGCATGATGATAGAGTACATGTGCCTTTGGTAATAACAGGTGGGCACATTAACAGAAAAAAAATTGATGGTTTAAATACATTGATGAATTTTAATAAAATTATGAATTTGATTTTAGAAAAACAACAAATTGTTATAGATTCTGAAAATAAAGTGTATTTTAAATTTTCTAAAATGCAGAACAACATAATAATAAAGAATTATTTAAAAGCTGGATTAGAAGATTACTTATATGGATTTACAGTATATATAACTGATAAATATAAATGTGTTGTTACAGGAAATGATAAAATTAGATATTTTAACAAAGTTAATGATGAAGAAATATTTGATAAAGAAATAATAGGAAAGATAAAATCTTTATTTGAGAATTAAACATTAAACCAAAAGCGATCTTATGTAAAAACCATTGTTTTTGGTGATATTGTTATGATAGATAAAGAAATAAAAAAGGATAGGAAGAAAACAAGGCTATTTATTGTATAAAATGAAAAAAATTAACTGCACAATATAAGCTTTTTGGTGTTTAAAAAATTATAAATATGACAATGCTAAATTAGGTGATGAGTTAATATGGAGGAATATGATAGAGTAAGCTGGTGTACATGGTATAAAATATCATATTATTTACATAACGAAATAAATATAGGGGTATTGGATAGTTCAATAGTTTGAAGCTTAAAAGAATTTAATAAAGCAAGGTTATCACAAGAAACATTGCAATTGTAGTAGTGATAAAAAAGATTATTATATAACTGTAAAACTTGTAAAAAGGGGAAAGTAGTATGAATAATAAAGCTGCTAACAAAAAAATAGTACTTGTAACATCCATAGGGAAGAAAGTTCAGCTTATAAAGCATTTAAGAAAAAGTTTTAAGATAATAGGAGTTGATGCAAGTATTTTAAATCCATGCAAATATTTTGTAGATAAATTTTATAAAATACCAAAGGTCGCGGATAAAAATTACATATGTGAGTTGCTTAAAATATGTGAAAAAGAAAATGTAGAATTATTAATACCTCTTCATGAAGGAGAATTTTCTATATTAAATAGCCATAAGGATGATTTTAAAAATATAAATACAACACTTTTATTAAGTAGTAGTCAGATTATCAATGTTTGTAAAGATAAATTTAAAACATCAAAATATTTTACAAAAAAGAATATTAAAAATCCAAAGGTGTATACAGATAAACAAATTGAATCAATAATAGTAAATAAAGAAGAATCAAAGTTTCCGCTGTTCATTAAACCAGCAGATGGGATGGGAAGTAACAATGCTTTTAAAATTAATAATATTAAAGAACTTATATTTTTTAAAGATTATGTGGAAAATGGAATAATTCAGAAATACATAAAAGGAATAGAATATACTGTTGATACTCTTGTTGATTTCAAAGGAAGACCTGTTTATGTAATACCTAGAATAAGGTTGGAAGTAAGAAGTGGAGAAGTTGTTAAAAGTAAAACTGTTAAAGATAAATGTATTATAAATGAAACAGTAAAGATTTTAGAGGCATTAAATGAGTTAAAGGATAAAAATAGTACTGGAGCTATTGGACCCATTACAATTCAATTTTTTAAAACAGATAAAGATGAGATTTATCTTCTCGAGATAAATCCTCGTTTTGGAGGAGGAGTTCCGTTAAGTTTTGAATGTGGTGCAGATTATGGAAAGGCATTAAGTAATATGCTTGAGGGTAGAGAAATACCATTTATAAATGATTTTAATGAAAAAACAATGTTAAGATTTGATGATGCAGTATTTATAGGTTAAAATAATTGTTAATTAGAGGTTATGTAATGAAATTCATAAATTATCAATAAAAAATGAGACGTATTTATGAAAGTTGTATGTATAATTCAAGCAAGAATGTGAAAAGAAAGATTTTTAGAAAAAGTAATGAGAGAAATAAATGGGAAACCAATAATTTCATACATATTAAATTCACCGAAAAAGGCAAGATAGTTTTGGTTACATTAATATATATAACATCAGAATAAATTTAAGGTTTGATGTGTAAAAGGTGAAGGAAAATATTTTCAAAATAAAGATATAAATTTAAGTGTTGGCAGAATAGAGGATTTTGAAAGAGTAAAGAACATAATAGAAGAGGAGCAGTGACTGATAAAAATATATTTAATTAAATTATAATGAGGTATACATTAATGGAAAATGAAATTCTAAATATTTTAAAGCTAAGGAATAATAATATTAGTGCAATACAAAATTACAGGAGTGAGATAAGACTAAGCATTAGAAATTTAGAAGTATGGTAGGACGAGATTAAAATGGATATAAATGATTTAAAAGAAAAAGTGAATGTATTAAAAAGATACAAGTAATTTAAAGTAAGATGTTAAAATTTTTAATAAAAAAATGGATGCTGTTGTATATACAACGTAAGCGCTTAATAAAACAGTATCTTCCTTAGTGTTATGGTTAATGTGATAATTAGGTAAATTAGACTTTTTCA
>NZ_CAKVKB010000119.1 GCF_934754915.1 uncultured Clostridium sp. | reverse complement strand
TTCATTGATTATATCAGTTAAAATTTCATAATTATTTTGATTAAGTGCAATACTTCTTTGTTGTTCCATATTTCCCATCTCTGATTTTTTTCCTTTTATTTATTCTGCTATACTAGACATATCCTTTTATGATTCAATAATCTTTTTCATTGTCAATATCAGCATAATTTTTCATACCCTTTCTTACATTGTCTGCAATAACATACATTACTTTTCCTTCTAGAAGTTCTAATGATCCTTGACAATATCCTTCGAAATATTTTTTCATTATTTCTATAAGTTCATCATCACCTATCAAATCTAAAGTTTCATTCTTATAATTATAAAAAATTTCTACAAGTTCGTTTATTGTATCCATATAATTACATTGTGATATATATGATGAATCACAAAACTTTTTAATTATTTTAGTTATTATCTGACCATTAAATTCTATTCTGCCGCTTATTTTAAGGGCAGTATTTCTCGTTTTAATTATCTCTTTTACATCATTTTCACTGAGTTTCAACGAAAATTCTTCTGAAAATTCATTGGTCTTCATAATCTCATCAAACACCTGTTTTTCTATAATACTATTGTTAAACCCTTTAAAACTTTTAATTATTTCATTCAAATTTAAAACTTCCTTTCGAAAAAGTATTGACTTTTATTTTAAAATATGATATAATAAAAATTATTATCGAATATTTATAGTTTATCATTAGTGATGTCCACTGTCAATTTCTTTTATAATAAAAAATATGATCAAAATTATATTTGAATGTAATTTTGATCATATTTTTTATTATATTATTCACTTCTTTTTAGACTTTGGTTCAGGCAGTTCATCATACATATTTTCCAATAAATTCATTAAAAACTCTTTATTATCTACATTGTCTACCAGCAGCATCTTTTTCGCTCCTTCATACGGAAGTTCATAACAAGCATCAGGCATAAGTTCTATAGCTGATTTTACTGGTTTTACAAGAAACCTATCATCGTAAATTCCTCCAATAATCCTTTTTCTATAATAAATAATGAATTCTCCCATCATAGCCCTATAAGTAACTTCCTTACATTCTGATAACTGTTCTAATATAAAATTCAGATATTCTTTACTAGACATTACTTCACTCCTTTACATTTAAATCAATAATTATATATATTATATTGCAAAATTACATATAAAAGTTTCAAAGAAATCTTGGAAATATTTTATCCTTCATTATCTATCAATTGCCATATATATAGTAATATTCAATTTCTTTTATGACAAGAGTTTAATAAAACATTTTACTATTTTATACTATATAATTAAAATTTGTAATTATCTTTATGATGATATAAAATAATCTGAGATAAAATATATTTAAGGGAGTTGTTTATAGTGCATATACTAATAATTGAAGATGATAAAGACCTATGCAGCATTTTAAAGAAAGAATTAGAGAAAGAAAACTTTTTATGTGATATCTGCAATAATGGAGATAAAGCCATGTATTATATACTTAATAAAAACTATGATATTATAATCCTTGATAGAATGCTCCCTGAAAAAGATGGTCTCACTATTTTAAAAGAAATACGTACTAATAGTATACTATGTCCTGTTATTATGGTTACTGCCATGAATACTATTGAAAATAAAATTGAAGGACTTGATAACGGCGCAGATGATTATTTAGTAAAGCCATTTGCTATGGAAGAATTATTTGCACGTATTAAAGCAGTTTCAAGAAGACCATCAATAATAATAAATAATACTCTACTTACTTTTTCTGATATAAAACTGGATATGGATAAAATTTCACTTTCTTCAAATTCAAAAACCTGCCCCCTTAATTTGATATTGTGATTATATCATCTTATTGAAGTTTGCACAGACTATTTTTCAATAAATATGAAATCTTTATAAATTTCACTTATTATTAAAACATATCTGAAATAAATCTATCCTAACTCCATTCCTTTTCATAAGATGAAACAATTAATTTCACAACATTATTATAACTTTTTATACCAGCATTCTGGCCTCCTGCTTTTAAAAGAGCATCATAAACTTTTGTATATAATTTAGATATACCGCCTTTATATTGTGCCCAGAAATTTGCATCTTCTTTTATTTCTTTTTTTACATTTTTTGAAAGGCTGCTGTTTATTTCTGTGACTGCATTTTCATTACGTGAATATAAATCATTTATGCAGTACACATATGCCATAAGATAGCCACTATATTTATATTCATAATTATCACTATCATCACATGCAAGAAAACTTATAAAATTTGCTTCACTTTCATCATTAAATCCCTGTATATGGCTTAATTCATGGCATATAGTGCTTGGTATATTGCTGTCTGCCATGTCATAATTATAATTTGCCTCTATAGTAAATGTTGTTTCGCCTTGAAGAAGCTGATATGACATTATCTGAGAAAAAATGTAATGTTTAGGCATAGGATAAAATCCATCAAGACTTTTATATTTCTTTGCCAAATTTTCCATTGTTCTAATTCCTTCTTTATCAACATCATGATAATCTAATTGCAAAAGTCCATTTTCATCTTTCTTTATTTTTTCTTCAAGATAATTAAGCCTATCTCTTAAAACTTCACATACTTTTATCAGTTTTTCTTCATTTATATCAGAATCATCAATTCCTTCCAGACTTACAAAACTTGATTTAAAACAATTTACACTTTGTCCTATAACATTAAAAAACACAAAAAACGAAACCAGTATGACAATCTTTGATGCATATTCCTTAAAGGCTTCTAAAAACTTGATTCTTTTCTTCAGCAATAAAATACTGTAATAAAAAAAATTATATATCAAATATGCAAACACTCCCAGCATTATGAGTTCATAAACTGATAGTGGTACAAAGGAAAAAATTCTACATATGGTATTTTGTAATATGAAATATACATATTTATAATACATATCAGAAAATCCTGGTATCCATTTTCCCATTCCAAAAAGTAAGCCACTTACAATGAGAAGAATCAGACTCTTATTCAATCTTTTCTTCTCTAATTTTAAACTTATTCTATTTTTGCTATCATCATCCATATTAATCTCCCTAAACATTGAAATGTTTATATCACATTAAAAATCTAAATATACTCTTTTAATAATATATTTATATGACAAAACTATTACAAAATCAACACTCCCAATATATTAACTTTACTTTAAGAATTATTTATATTTTTAATACATTCCATAAAAATCGTAATATTTTTTTAATTTAAGTTAATACTAAGCTTAAGGTTGTTTGCCTGAAAAATTATTTCTTTTGGAGGAATTCTTAATGAAAAAATTTATTTGTGTTGTGTGTGGATATGTTCATGAAGGTGAAACTCCACCAGATGTATGTCCTATTTGTAAAGCTGATTCGAACAAATTCAAAGAAATGAATGAAGAATTAAATTTTGCTGATGAACACAGAATTGGTATCGCAGATGGGGTTGATGATGAAATCCTGGAAAGCTTAAGAGCTAATTTTATTGGAGAATGTACAGAAGTAGGTATGTATATTGCAATGTCCCGTCAAGCTGATCGTGAGGGTTATCCTGAAGTAGGTGAAGCTTATAAAAGAATTGCATATGAAGAAGCGGAACATGCTGCAAAATTTGCAGAAATTTTAGGTGAAGTAGTTATGCCATGTACAAAATCCAATTTAAGTGCCAGAGTTGAAGCTGAATTTGGAGCATGTCAAGGCAAAAAAGATCTTGCTACGTTGGCAAAGAAAAATAATCTTGATGCTATCCATGATACAGTCCATGAAATGTGCAAAGATGAAGCAAGACATGGAAGAGCATTTGAAGGGTTATTAAAGAGATATTTTAATTAATAATTGTTATTATTTTAAAGGAGTGATTTTTAATGCAGAAAATTAATTGTAATGTAGATAATTGTTCACATAATAATAGTGGTGTATGTTATTCTAACAGAGTTGATATTGGAGGATTAAATGCTTCTTCTGACTCTGGAACTTGTTGTGGTTCATTTTTAAATAAAGCACTATATGGCGATTTAAGTTCAAGTACAAATAGCAGTAACAGTGAATGTGACTGCCTTATATGCAAAGTAGAAACTTGTACACATAACTGTAATACTATTTGTAATCTTGATTCCATAAATGTTTCTGGAAATAATCCCCAACTCTATACACAGACAAATTGTGAAAGTTTTGAATCTAAAAATTAAGAATTTTATATAATTCACATTAATAAAAAAAATGTAAAATAATCCGTATTTTTAAATGGATTATTTTACATTTTTATAATATAACTAATTTAGTTTACACAAAACTATTGACAGACTCATTTCCGGTTGTTCAATATTTCTTTTGCATTATTTATAGATTTTATAAAGTTATTTTCACATTCTACTTTTATATTTTGTGATTTTTGTTTAAGTCTTATCAATTGAAGTGCCTCTAAATATTGTTTTAACGTTATTGCTTCTTCTTTATATAAAGTGTAAACACATTTTTTAATCTTTTCAACATTTGATGAATTAATTGATGCTGAACCCTTTTCTAAAATATTTCTAATATCCACATGTCCATCTTCAGTAAAATCTTTTTCTGTTATTTTTATATCTAATATTGTCTCAAGGTCTCCAAGTGCTTTTATTGCTTTGTCTGATAGATTGTATTTTTCACATAAATCAAAAAATAATTCACCTTTATTCTCTTCTATATTCTTTTTTATATTATTTAATATACTCTTAAACTCAGTTGAAGTTTTTCTAATATTTTTATTTTCTCCTATTATTCCAGATTGTTCTGATGGATTTTGCAATTTCACTATCTCCACAAATATACACTTCCCTATTTAATAATTTTAATAAAATACACATCTTCTTAATCTATTATCGGCATTACACATTTGGCATTAACCCTTTCAAAGTACTTCAAATATTATTTTAGATTAAAAATTACCTTTAATAGACATAATTCAAAATAAAAAATCAAAGTCTATTGTATTGAAAACTTTGATTTTCTATTTTGATATCTGCATATTAAATTTTTATAGAGATACTTTATTATAAACTTCTGATTTATTTAAGAACTCTTATTAAATTGGCCATTTCTATAGCTGATACAGCACATTCATATCCTTTATTTCCTGCTTTAGTACCGGCTCTTTCTATTGCCTGTTCAATATTATTTGTTGTAAGCACCCCAAACAATACCGGCTTTTCACTTTCAAGGGAAACATTTGCAATTCCTTTTGATACTTCTGAACATACATAATCATAATGAGATGTAGAACCTTTAATGACAGCACCAAGACATATAACTCCATCATATTTATCATTTTTAGCCATTTTTTTAGCTATTAGTGGTATTTCAAAAGCACCTGGAACCCATGCAATATCTATGTCTTCTTCTTTTACTCCGTGCCTTTTTAATCCATCTAATGCTCCATCTAAAAGTTTTCCTCCAATAAATTCATTAAATCTTCCTACTACTATTCCAAATTTTAATCCTTCTGCTACTAATTTTCCTTCAAATGTATTCATTTTATTTCCTCCATGATAATTAAATTTATATATTTCAATTAATAATGTATAATTGATAATTAGCAATGAATTATGAAACCTTCACCAGATTTCTTTGATTATTATGTTGCTTTATATATTTAAAATAAATAATTTATTAGATAGTCAGTAAATGTCTCATTCTTTCTTTTTTTGTTTTAAGATATCCAATATCATATTTGTTAGCATTCATTTCTATTGGAATTCTTTCACTTACCTCAATTCCATATTTCTGTATTCCATCTATTTTTTCTGGATTATTTGTTATGAGCTTTATTTTGTTTATTCCAAGATATTTAAGCATATCTGCACTTGCTCTATAATCCCTCATATCATCTTTAAATCCAAGTTTTCTGTTTGCATCTACAGTATCAAAACCTTTATCCTGTAAAGCATATGCTTTTAATTTGTTTAAAAGTCCAATTCCTCTTCCTTCCTGCTTCATATACAACAGTATTCCACATCCTTCTTCTGCTATCATTTTCATAGATGCTTCATACTGTTCACCACAATCACATTTTCTTGATCCCAGAGCATCCCCTGTAAGGCATTCTGAATGAATTCTCACAAGAATATTTTCAGTTTCTTCTATATTTCCTTTAATAAGTGCAAGATGACACTTATCTGTATTTTTTTCTTTAAAAGCCACTACCTTGAATTCACCATACTTAGTTGGAAGATTTGCTTCTGTTTCTTTTTTCACTATACTTTCATTCTCAAGCCTGTACTTAATTAAATCTTCAACTGTTATTATCTTTAAATCATGTTTTGCTGCAAAGTCAAATAAATCATTTCTTCTAGCCATTGTTCCATCATCTTTTACAATTTCACATATAACAGCTGCTCCCTTAAATCCTGCAATTTTTGCAAGATCAACTCCAGCTTCTGTATGTCCTGTTCTTTCAAGGACTCCATTTTCTTTTGCTATAAGCGGAAATATATGCCCTGGTCTTCTGAATTCCATAGGATTATTGCTTTTTACAAGATTCCTTACTGTATGAGCTCTTTCAAATGCTGATATTCCTGTTTCAGTATCAATATGATCCACAGATACTGTAAATGCTGTCTCATGATTATCTGTATTCTTTTCCACCATAGGATTTAATTTTAATTTTTCTGCTATTTCTTTTTCAACTGGAACACATACAAGTCCTCTTGCATATTTAATCATAAAATTCATAGCTTCTCCTGTAATCATCTCAGCTGGTATTACAAGATCTCCTTCATTTTCCCTTCCTTCATCGTCTACAACTATTATCATCTTTCCTTTTTTCAAATCTTCAACTGCTTCATTTATTTTATTAAACTTCATTTTATTTCCTTCTTCCTTTAAAATATCTGTTTATTTCAATTTTCAAAAAGATCACATATACTTTCTAAATTTTCTAAATTACTTTAAATACTCATAATTTTATATTATTCTCTAATTTTTCTGCTTAATCTCAGAATCCATTCTGCCTTAAAAAATCTATAGTTATGCTGCTTTCATTTTCACTAATTTTATCCTTTGCAAAAGACGAAAATTTTTCTATATATTTTCCCACAAGATCATTTTCAAGATTCACATCTGAACCTTCTTTTTTGAATGACAGTATGGTATTTTCTAATGTATGAGGAATAACTGATACTTTAAATGTTTCATCATCCACATAAGCAACTGTCAGACTTATTCCATCAATTGCTATAGAACCTTTAAATATTATATATTTCAAAATTTCTCTGCCAGCTTTTATTGTAAACCATGTTCCATCTTCTTTTTTTTCTATAGAAACTATCTTTCCTTTTCCATCAATATGACCGCTTACAATATGTCCACCAAGTCTGTCACTTACTTTCAATGCTCTTTCAAGATTTACATTCTGACCTTCCTTCAAATTTCCAAGATTTGTTCTTTCTAATGTTTCTCCCATAATATCTGCAATAAAAGAATTATCTTTTAGCTTATTTACTGTAAGACATACTCCATTTACAGCTATGCTATCACCTATTTGAGTTTCTTCTAAAACTTTTGAACACATTATTTCAATATTTCCAAATCCACTTCCTATCTTTAATTCCTTAAGACTTCCTACTTCTTCTATTATTCCTGTAAACACATCACATCCTCCTTTAAAATGTATCCTTCTGCCATAATTTCATTTCCAATTTTTTTATAAGCCATATCTTTAAGATGTATACATTCATCAAGAATTGAAAATCCTTCACCACTTACACTACTTCTGCTTTTTTCTCCTCCAATAATCTTAGGCGCTATGTAAAATCTCACTTTGTCAACAATTCCTTCTTTCAATGCTGAAAAATTTATCATTCCCCCGCCTTCTATTAAAACTGAATCAATATTTCTTTCACCTAATTTTGTCATTAACTCTTTTAAATCAACTTTTCCTTCACATGATTTTGTTTCTATTATTTTAATTCCATTCTCTTCAAGTCTTTTTTTCTTTATTTGGTCTGCTCCTTCAATGCATGCAACTATTGTTTTATGTCCATCCTTAATAACATTACTGTCCAAAGGTATCCTTAAATTACTATCTACTATTATCCTTACTGGATTCTTTCCTTTATTTTCACCTCTATATGTAAGAGATGGATTATCACTTAAAACTGTATTTATTCCCACCATAATTCCTGACATCTGTCTTCTCAATTCATGAGCATGAATACGTGATTCTTTACTTGTAATCCATTTGGAATCGCCACTTCTTGTAGCAATTTTCCCATCTAACGATATTCCAGCTTTCATAATTACAAATGGCTGTTTAGTCGTTATATATTTCAAAAATACTTCATTCAATCTTCTGCATTCCTCTTCTTTTACTCCAACTTTTACTTCAATATTGTTTTTTTTAAGCTTTTCAATGCTTTTACCTGCCACAAGAGGATTTGGATCAAGCATCCCTATTACTATTCTTTTGAATTTCTTTTCTATAAGAAGATCTACACAGGGAGGCGTCTTTCCATAATGCGCACAAGGCTCTAATGTAATATAAATTGTTGCTCCTTCCATATCACTTTCAGTATTTAACACTGCATTTCTTTCTGCATGTGCATATCCATATTCCTCATGGAATCCTTCTCCTATAATAATTCCATCTTTTACTATAACAGCGCCTACCATAGGATTTGGATTTACCATTCCCATTCCCTTTTGAGCTAGTTCTAATGCTCTTTCCATATAAAATTCATCCATAGAAATTCCTCCTGCCTAAAATAAATTTCTTCCAATAAAAAATAAAAACCCTGAATTATTCTTCAGGGTTTTCATTTAAATTGTTCTTATTATATCTATAGGATTAATATATTTCTATACTATTTTTGCTTTCTTTAATAACAATAGTTTCTTTTAAAAAACTAAAAGTCCTGAACAAAATGTTCAGGACAGAAATACAAACACAAATCTTATAAAAAATATAAAACAAATATTTATTACTCTTCTTTCATCCAGACTATAACTGTTGGCTTCGGAATTTAACCGAATCTGCTCAATAATAAGCTCGCGGGCTATACCGCCAGTAAGGAATTACACCTCGCCCCGAAGATTCATATTAAATTTATGTTATTATATTAACACATAAGTTAATATATGTAAAGAATTTTCATATTAAAAATGTAATATTTCAAAATCTTTTTTCATGGATTTAAGCCATTTAATCATTTCTGCATCATTCCAAACTTCTAGTCCAAGTTTTGCATAATTTGCTGCTTCCTCTGGGCTTCCTGGTATTGGTGATGATTTTACTGATTTAATAGTCTTTGATTTTAATAAATAATCTACTACAAATGGATTTCTTTTATACGCTCTTCTCAATGCACTTTCTGCTTCTCTTCTTTTTCCACATTTAAATAAAAGTGCTGCTCTGTTATAATTTGTATCAACTAAGAAATCATGCTCACATCTTGTCAATATCTCTTCTGCTTCCTTAAGCTTTCCTTCAATTATAAGCCAGCTTGTAAGAATTCCTCTTGAAAGAAGATTATCTTTTCTGTCATATGTCAATACATCATTAAGATTTTCAATAGCTTCTTCTCTTTCATTCATGTTCCATAAATGAAGTGCTAAAGTGTATTTTGCTCCAAAGAATGGTTCTGCAATTGACAATCTGAATATTCTTAAATCTGTATCTTTCAATTCAGTTATTTTCAATACATTTTGTGCTGCTGTAACTGCTCTTTTTAATAATTCTTTCTTTTCTGAATTACTCAAACTAGAATTTTTTGACAATATTATATATGCATCAGAACAATCTTCATATATGTTTAATGCTTCCTTAGCATATTTTGCCTTATTATTATAATTTTTTTCATTCCAAGCTCTTTCTACAACCCTTTGAGCTTCTACAAATTTTTTGCTTACAGTAAATCTAAATGAATCTGCCTCATTTTTTTCTGCAGTAACTGCTGCTTCTTTTTGCGCTGATAAGTCAGCTTTTCCTATTGTCCACTTATTAGCATTTTCATCCAAGCCTAATAAAGCTCTTACCTCTTTTGATTTACTCGATCCTGTGCTGCTGCTTACCCCAAAACCTTTGTATAAATCAAGAGCTTTCATATGGGGCTCATTTTTAGCATCAAATAAATTATTCACATTTCCAACAGCGTGTACAATACCTGCTGCCCATGAAAAGCTTTTTCCCTTTTTTACTTTATCTTCATTATTTGTAAATAATATTTTTGCAGCCTGTATACAGAGATTTTTATATTCATCGTTAAGATATTCATTTGAAAAGCTTGTTATCTTTTCAACTATCTCTTCATATTTACCAGCTAATACGTTAGATAATTCCTGCATTACTTCTGATAGCTCCTTTTTCTTAATCTTTATATCCATCTGACATTTGTATTTTTAATCAAATGTCTCTCAAAATTTAATAATATATATTCCAATTAACAATGTACAATGAACAATTGACAATGGAATATGAAATTTTTTCAATATTTCTTTAATTATTATGTAGCTTCATTATTGAAACATATATA
>NZ_CAKVKB010000118.1 GCF_934754915.1 uncultured Clostridium sp. | reverse complement strand
AAAAATAGTGGCTCCACAACTTACTTCATTGATAGCATTTTAATAACTTCATATCTCAAACTCTATTAAATTACTAAATTTGAATCTAAAAAAATTGTATAATTTCCTACATAATAAAAAATAGGCTATTACATATTTGTAATAGCCTTTAAAAAATCTTCTAAATATTAAATTACATCTTTTCAACAATGACAGCTGTTCCCATACCGCCACCAATACATAGTGTTGCTAAACCTTTTTTAGCATCGTCTCTCTTTTGCATTTCGTGAAGAAGAGTAACAAGAATTCTTGCACCTGATGCTCCAACTGGATGTCCTAATGCTATAGCACCACCATTTACATTAACTTTGCTCATATCAAAGTGTAAGTCTTTAGCTACAGCTAAGCTTTGAGCTGCAAATGCTTCATTAGCTTCTATTAAATCTAAATCTTCTACTGTCAAATTAGCTACTTCTAAAGCTTTCTTAGTTGCATGGAATGGACCATATCCCATTATAGCTGGATCTAATCCTTTTGAACCATATGAAAGGATTTTAGCCAATGGTTTGATTCCTAATTCTTCAGCTTTTTCAGCACTCATAACTACAAATGCAGCAGCTCCATCATTTATTCCTGAAGCGTTACCAGCTGTTACTGTACCATCTTTTATAAAGCATGGTTTTAATTTAGCTAAAGTTTCAGGAGTAGTTCCGAATCTTGGGAATTCATCTGTATCGAATACCTTTGGATCACCTTTTCTTTGAGGAATCATTACTGGAACTATTTCATCTTTAAATCTTCCTTCTTTTATAGCTCTTTCTGCTTTTTGTTGAGAAGCTGCTGAGAAAGCATCTTGTTCTTCTCTAGTTATTCCCCATTCTTTTGCTATATTTTCAGCAGTTACACCCATATGATAGTTGTTAAATGCATCCCATAAAGCATCATTTATCATAGTATCTACCATTTTTCCGTTATTCATTCTTTGTCCCCATCTAGCAGTTGGTAATGCAAATGGTGCTGCTGACATGTTTTCCATACCACCTGCAACAATAACATCAGCATCTCCTGCTTTAATCATTTGAGCTGCTAAACTTACTGCTCTTAATCCAGATCCACAAACTTTATTAATTGTCATAGCTGGAACTTCTTGTGGAAGACCTGCTTTTAAAGTAGCTTGTCTTGCTGTATTTTGTCCAAGACCTGCTTGTATAACATTTCCCATAATTACTTCTTCTACTAATTCTGGTTTTATGTTAGCTCTTTTTACAGCTTCTTTAATTACTGTTGCTCCTAATTCTGGTGCTGGAATATCCTTTAATGATCCACCAAAGCTTCCTAATGCTGTTCTTACTGCACTTACGATAACTACGTCTTTCATGACTTACCTCCTAAAATATATACCTTAGATATTTAAATAATTAAAATTATGTTTTTTATTTACTTTTCGTTAAATTATTAACACAACATAATTATACCATTTCTAGTTTTTTTATCAAGGGTTTATTGTTAAAATTTAGACAAAGTTCAATAAAAATTCTCTAAATAGAAAAAAGGATAAATTATTTTACTAATTCATCCTTTTATCCTATAATTATCTTTTAAATTCTTCAACTTCTTTATCATTTAACCCATAATATTTTAATATTGCATCAACAATTCTTTTAGATGCATTTCCATCTCCATATGGATTAATTGCTTTGCTCATACGATTATAAGCTTCTTCATTTTGAAGTAATCTATTCGCTTCATTTACAATGGTATCTACATCAGTACCAACAAGTTTTACTGTTCCAGCCTCAACTGCTTCTGGTCTTTCAGTAACATCTCTTAAAACAAGAACTGGTTTTCCAAGATGAGGTGCCTCTTCCTGTAATCCTCCCGAATCAGTCATAACCATAAATGATTTATTCATTAAATTATGAGTTTCTTTTGTATCTAATGGAGATAGTAAATGAATTCTTTCTTTATTACCAAGTTTTTCAAAAACAACATCTTTAACTACTGGATTTAAGTGAACCAAATAAACTAATTCAACGTCTTCATTCTGCTCAACTATTTTATTTAAGGCTTCACAGATATTTTCAATTCCTTTTCCCCAATTTTCTCTTCTATGTGCAGTTATCATTATAACTTTCTTATTGAAATTAATATTATTTAATTCTTCAGTTTCAAATACATAATCTTCTTGAACTGTATGTTGCATTGCATCAATTACAGTATTCCCAGTTACATAAATATCATCTTGATTTACACCTTCTCTTAAAAGATTATTCTTTGATCCTTTTGTAGGTGCAAAGTGTAAATCAGCCAAGCTTCCAGTAAGTTTTCTATTCATTTCTTCTGGAAATGGAAAATATTTATTAAAAGTTCTAAGACCTGCTTCTACATGACCAACTCTTATCTGTTGATAAAATGCAGCAAGAGCTCCTGCAAATGTAGTGGTTGTATCTCCATGAACAAGTATCATATCAGGCTTCTCTTTTGTAAATACTTCTTCTAATCCTTCCAAAACCTTATTTGTAATTCCAGTAAGGCTCTGTCTAGTTTTCATTATATTCAAATCAAAATCTGGAGTTATATCAAATAATTCCAATACTTGATCTAGCATCTCTCTATGTTGTGCTGTTACACATACTTTTGATTCAATTTCTTCTCTTTGTTCCAATTCCTTTACTAAAGGTGCCATTTTTATTGCTTCTGGACGTGTTCCAAAAATGGTAATAACTTTTTTCTTTATCACTATTATACCTCCAACTTTGCCACTTTAACTCACATTTTTAATATTTAGTAGCCAAATTCAGTATTCAGCTTCATCGAATCATCATTTTCAATCCATGAGTTAACACATATTTCTCTAAAGTTGTCCTTAGAATCTCTAATTACAACATAAGAAATCCCCGAATTTATAATAAGTCTTTTACACATTGAACATGAATTTGCGTTTTCAACATACTCTTTTGTTTTTGCATCTTTACCTACAAGATATAATGTAGCTCCTATCATATCCCTTCTGGATGCACTGATAATTGCATTTGCCTCACTATGAACGCTTCTGCATAATTCATAATGTGTTCCTCTAGGTATATTAAGTTGTTCCCTTATGCATTGATGCAAATCTATACAATTTTTTCTTCCTCTTGGTGCACCTGTATAACCCGTAGAAATTATCTCATCATTATTAACAATTATCGAACCATAATTTCTTCTTATACATGTGCCTCTCTCTAATACAGTTTCAGCAATATCCAAATAATAATTATGTTTGTCTCGTCTATTCATATCCAACACCTCTAATTATTATTTAGTTCCAAATAATCTGTCTCCTGCATCTCCAAGACCAGGCACTATATAACCATGCTCATTTAATTTTTCATCTATAGAAGCAAGATATATATCTACATCTGGATGAGCTTTCTGTACTGCTTCTATTCCTTCTGGTGCTCCAACTAAACACATTAATCTTAGATGTTTAGCTCCCCTTTTCTTTAACATTGTTAAAGCATCAATTGAGGATCCCCCTGTTGCAAGCATTGGATCAACAACAATTACATCTCTTTCTGCTATATCTTGAGGTAATTTACAGAAATATTCTACAGGCTGAAGAGTTTCTTCATCTCTATACAGTCCTATATGTCCAACCTTCGCTGCTGGAATTAAATTAAGAACTCCATCAACCATTCCAAGGCCTGCTCTTAATATAGGTACAACTGCCATTTTCTTTCCTGCAAGCATTTTACATTTTGCTATAGCTACTGGAGTTTTAACTTCAACTTCTTCAGTACTTAAATCTCTTGTAACTTCATATGCCATAAGCATAGATATTTCTTCTACTAAATTTCTAAATTCTTTTGAACCTGTTTTTTCGTTTCTTAAAATAGCTAATTTATGTAATATTAAGGGATGGTTTATTTCTGTTACTTTACTCATATTTTAATTCCTCCAAAATTCGTATACTATTACTTTTTGTAAAAACAATAAAATACTGGTTTTTAATCAACTTTATCTATATGTACATATATTTTATTTATTATATTTATCTTCAATAGCATTAATTTTATTTATTCTGTTTATATGTCTGCCACCTTCAAATTTTGATGATAAAAATGTTTTTACTATATCTATTGCAAGACCTGGCCCTACAACTCGTTGTCCCATAGTCAATATATTAGCATCATTATGTTCTCTAGTTGCATGTGCACTAAATGTATCAGAACATAATGCAGCTCTTATCCCTGGAACCTTATTAGCTGCTATTCCTATTCCAATTCCTGTTCCACATATTAAAATACCGAAATCAAATTCTTTTGCTGCTACAGCCTCTGCTACCGGCTGTGCGATGTCAGGATAATCACATGATTCTGTTGAATATGTTCCAAAATCCTTTATTTCATATTTTTCACTTTCTAAATACTTTATGATTTCATTTTTTAATTCAAATCCACCATGATCACAACCTATTGCAATTTTCATAATAAAATACCTCCTAAAATTTAAACATTAATAATATCAAATCCAGCTGCTTTGTTAAGTCTATTCATTATAGCAACTCCGACACCTTTTTCTTCATAGGCTTCTGCAAGAATTAAATCTGCGCCTAAATCATCACATCTTCTTAATGCTTCAAACAAATTCGCAGCAACTGTTGATAAATCCATAAGACTTCCTAATATAATTTTTGTTCCTTTATCATATTCACTTTCATTTTCTCGTACAGTCAATATGCATACATTTTTCTTTTTTTCTATATTATAGTTTACCATTTCTTTTATCTTTGCAACAGTATTTTTTCTATTTCCTGAAACTATTATAACTTTTGCATTGGGCGCATAATGTCTGTACTTCATTCCTGGTGCTTTAGGTTTTAAATTTTCGCTTGGTTTCTGCATTATAGCCTTATCTATTTCTATTTTGGAATCAATTTCTTTTAACATCTCTAATGTTATTCCACCCGGTCTTAAAACTAGAGGAGGATTTACAGTACAATCCACTATTGTAGATTCAACTCCAATTCTACTTATATCTCCCCCTATAATACAATCAACTCTACCATCAAGATCTTCAATACATCTCTTAATATCTGTAGGGCTTGGTCTTCCACTTATATTTGCTGAAGGTGCGGCTATTACTGTTCCTGACATTTCTATAAGTTTTCGTGCAATTTCATTATCAGGCATTCGTATTCCTACTGATTCAAGATTTGCACTTGTTACATAAGGTATTATATCTCTTTTTTTTAATATTATTGTAAGAGGTCCTGGCCAAAATTTATCCATCAGTTTATATGCTATTTCTGGAACATCCTGAACATATTTATCAATATTTTTTGATGCTACATGAACTATAAGAGGATTATCTTGTGGTCTTCCCTTTGCAATAAAAATTTTTTTTACTGCCTCTTCATTAAGCGCATCTGCTCCAAGCCCATATACTGTTTCTGTTGGAAATGCAACAATACCTCCATTTTTTATAATTTGTGCTGCTTCCTTTATCTTATCTTCTTCTTTTAGAATATCTTTTATCTCACTAACTCTTGTATTCAACGCTTTACCTTCCTTCTATTAAACTATAGTCTGACCTCTAGCAATTTTTATATTTTGAATACTCTCTTCTGTATATATTGCCTGAACACAATTTTTATATATTATGTCTAATAATAGATATTTTTTCAGTCCGCCTCTTCTTATAACTTGAAAATAATATTCCTTGTCAGGATTTAATTTAGTTATATAATTATACTCACTTTCGACTTGAGGATACCTTTTAAAGAAATTTTTATCAACATTTCTAAGAGATTTATTTTTAAATTTTACACTTGTTATTATTACTATTTCTAAATCATAATCTGATTTGCTGGTATGTACTATTGCAACTTTATCACATATTATCAAACTTTCTTTGGTGAAAATTCCTATTTTAAATATGAGCCTATTATTAGCACATCTGTATGTTACTTTATAATAATTTAAACGTATTATTATAGATATCACTATTAAAAATTCAATAACCCCTAAATAACTTAAATAAAATATTCTAGTTAAATTTGTCAATACAATTGCTATTGGAAGAAGGATTGAAATTATAAACATAGTGATAAGAAATACTTTAAAATGAAATTTTTCTTTCTTTATAGCTGTATATATGTCCATCTCAATTCCCCCAATTACTTTATTAAAGGGACTGTCTCAAAATATAATTAAGAAAACAATTATAGTATTTCCTAAAACTAATTATGATACAATCCCCAATTAAGTAATTATTATTCTTGTGTATTACCCATTGCTTTCATTTTTTCAGCTTGATCCGCTGTAATTAAAGCATTAATCATTTCATCGATGTCTCCATCTAAAAATGTTTCTAATTTATATAGAGTTAATCCTATTCTATGATCAGTAACTCTTCCTTGTGGATAATTATAAGTTCTAATTCTTTCACTTCTATCTCCAGTACCAACCTGACTCTTTCTGTCTTCTGCTATTCCTTCAGCTCTTTCTCTTTCAGCTTTTTCATAAAGTCTTGATTTTAATACCTTCATAGCTTTTTCTTTATTTTTCAACTGTGATTTTTCATCTTGACATGAAACTACAAGACCAGTTGGATAGTGTGTTATTCTAACTGCTGAATCTGTAGTATTAACACACTGTCCTCCATTTCCTGATGCTCTAAACACATCTATTCTTATGTCTTTTTCATTAATTTCAATTTCAACATCATCAACTTCTGGCAATACAGCTACTGTAGCTGTTGATGTATGAATTCTTCCACTTGATTCAGTATCTGGAACTCTTTGTACTCTATGAACTCCACTTTCATATTTCAATTTGGAATATGCTCCATGACCTTTAATCATAAATACAACTTCCTTAAATCCACCAAGATCTGTTTCATTTAAACTCATAATTTCAACAGTCCATCTTTGATTTTCAGCATATCTTGTATACATTCTAAAAAGATTATAAGCAAACAGTGCAGCTTCTTCTCCACCAGCTCCACCTCTAATTTCAACAAATACATTTTTATCATCATTAGGATCTTTAGGTAACAATAATATTTGTATCTGATTTTCTAATTCCTCTTCCCTTGCTGTAAGATCAGAAATTTCTTCATTAAGCATTGTTCTCATTTCTTTGTCACTTTCTTCGCTTAACATTTCTTTATTAGCTTCTAAATCTTCAACAACCTTTTTATATTCTCTATATGCATTCACTATAATTTCCAGATCAGCATGTTCCTTACAAAGTTTTCTCCATTCATTCTGATTCTGCATTATTGATGGATCACTGATTTTAACTGATAATTCTTCATATTTATTTTCTGTAAATTCTAACTTATCTAATAACATGTAATCACTCCGTACTTTATTTTTGGCATTTCTATATTATATCATATATTTCGATACTTAATCAATCAAGTCTACAATAACTGTCATTAATAATTTAAACAAAACTTCTATACACATTTTACCATAACATTTATGGATATGTTTATATTTCATTAATTCATAATTTTATAAATGTCCAATCACTATTCTATCCAAACCAGCAAAATCTTTAATTACTCTTATTTCTTTAAAATTATTATCTTCCATAAGGGATTTTACTTTTTCACCTTGATTATATCCTATTTCAAATGCTAGTATTCCATCTTCATTTAGAACTTTAATACTGTCTGTTGCAATTTTTCTATAAAAATCCAGACCATCAATTCCACCATTCAACGCAGTATGAGGTTCATATTTTTTAACATCATCCATAAGTTTTCCTATTTCATCAGTTTCAATGTATGGTGGATTTGATACTATGATATCATATTTTTTTGATTTCTTTATTGCTACATCAAGGAGATCGCTCTCTATAAATGAAACTCTTTCTTCAAGATTGTACTTTTTTATATTTATTAACGTAACTTTCTTTGGAATAGGATAATAATCCAACATATCAACTCTAATATTTTTTCTTAAATATGCCATTGATATACCTATTGCACCTGAACCACAGCATAAATCACATATTTGCTTTTCATCATCCTTCTTAATGTTTTTTAATACTTCATCTACTAATAGTTCAGTATCTCCTCTTGGTATTAATACCCCTTCCTCAACATGAAGCTCAATACCCATAAATTCACATTTATTTAAAATATATTTCACCGGCATTTTTCTGCTTCTCTTTGAAATCATTTCAAAAAAACTGTTGCTCAATACTTCTTCGACATTTTCTTCTTTATGAGTTATAAGATACAGCCTTTCTTTTCCTATTACATTTCCAAGCAATAATTCTGAATCAAGTCTAGCTGTCTCTATTCCACTGTCTCTTAATTTTTTTGTCCCCATATTGATTAATTCTTCAATTGTCATTTTTCTATTCAATATTCTCAATTCCTTCCGCAGCTTTTAATGATGCAATTGCAACTTCTATTTGAGAATCATCTGGTTCTTTTGTTGTAAGCAACTGTAGTTTTAGACCTGGATATGCTACTATCTTAGCAAGTTTTCCATCATCTTTTCCAAGCCACTTTATCAATTCATAACTTATGCCTGTAACAACGGGTATAAGAACAATCCTCAACACTAACCTTTCAACAATTCCACCCCATCCAGTACATGAAAAAATAATTATACTTACAAACATTATAAGAAACATAAAATTTGTTCCACATCTAGGATGAAGCCTTGGCTGCTTTCTCACATTTTCCACTGTAAGTTCTTCCATTGCTTCATAACAAAATATTGTTTTATGTTCTGCTCCATGATACTGAAAAAGTCTATATATATCCTTCATCTTACTTATTACATACATATATAATATAAGTATTCCTATCCTTATAAATGCTTCTATCAAATTTAATGCCAGATGAGATGCTCCTATACGCTTAAATATAGATGCAATTCCTGTAGGCAAAGCTACAAATAATCCTATGGAAAATATAAATGATACAATCATTGTAAATCCTATTATTATATCATTAGCCTTTTTCCCAAACTTATCCTGAAGCCATAATTCAAATTTTGTTGGTTCTTCATTTTCATCATCTAAAAATGTTGCTGAATAATTTAATGATTCCATTCCTGTTTTCATAGAATCTATAAGTACAAAAAAACCTCTTATAAACGGGATATTAAGTATAGGGTATTTCTTAGTTAAGGGTTTGCTATCTTTACGATCTATTTCTATATTTCCTTTTGGAGTTCTTACAGCTGTTGCAAGGCATTTACTCCCCTTCATCATAACACCTTCAATTACAGCCTGACCTCCTACATCACGCCTTTTCATTTATATACATCACTTACTCTCTTATAAATTTTCCTTGTATTTGTAATAGCAGTGTCCACACAATGATTCATATTCAACATTATTTTGTTCATCAATAGCAATCTGCTCGCCTTTAAATACAAATTTACCATTAATTTTTCTTCCATTAAATAAAGCTTTTCTTCCACATGCACATATGGTTTTCATTTCTTCTATGCTATGAGCCAAAAGCAAAAGTCTTGCACTTCCTTCAAATCCTTCTGTCCTAAAGTCAGTTCTAAGTCCATAACATATTATAGGAATATCTATCTTTACTGCTATTTCAAAAAGCTGATCTATCTGTTCTGCTTTCATGAACTGAACTTCATCTACTAGTATACAATTTATTTTCTTTCCTTCTTTTAGGTATTCAGTAATTATTTCAAATAAATCGTCCTCTTTTGAAACTAACAAATCTACATGCCTGTTAACGCCTAATCTGGAAACTAATGTATCTCCACCTTTAGTATCAATTTTAGGTTTTAATATCAGTACTTTCATTCCCCGTTCTTCATAGTTATGTGCAACCTGCATTAAATGCGTTGATTTTCCTGAATTCATCGCTCCATATCTAAAATATAACTTACTCATTTGTACTTATATCTCCTTTTTCTTTATCATTAACGATTATAACATTTAATACTTGCCATAAAAAGATATTTATATGTATAATATTTTTTGAATTTACTTAAAACTACAATTTTATTGACGCAGATTATTCTCTATGATATAATCAAATAGTTATTGATTATTCAAATTGAAAGAGGTGAAAAATAATGAGAGAAGGCATACATCCAGAATACCATCACGATGCTGTGGTTAAGTGTGCATGTGGAAACACTTTCACTACTGGTTCTGTTAAAGAAGAACTTAAAGTTGAAATATGCTCTAAATGCCACCCATTCTTCACTGGTAAACAAAAAATCGTTGATGTTGGCGGAAGAGTTGATAAATTCAACAAGAGATTCGGTCTTAGCAACAAATAGAAAATTTAGAGAAAGACATTGTCTTTCTCTTTTTTTCTTAAAATATATACCGCAATTAATAATGTATAATTGACAATTTACAGTGAATACTAAAACATTTGCAAAATTTTTTTCATATTATACAAATTTATTATTGCAATATATATTATATTTAATTGAATAATTTATATTTAGAATTTCAAAATAATATTAATACTGAAATTTATTTAGTTAAATTTTCTATTACCCAAGTTTATTTAAAATATATTATTTAATATATTTTTAGAACTAATAGTAATATTCAATAATAAAATTCTAATTGTAATATAATTTTAACACATTATG
>NZ_CAKVKB010000117.1 GCF_934754915.1 uncultured Clostridium sp. | reverse complement strand
TAATTTAGAAGACAGATTAAACTTATTATCCACTTTTAAAATAAAAGCTTTTTGATTAATTTGCCTCAAAGCATTGATTTCTTTTTTAAGATTTTCTTTCTCAATTTTTTCAGTATTATTAATTATTATCATGTCTGTACTTCTTATAAATGGTACAATATAGTATCCCAAATTATTTATATTATTGAGAAGTTTCGTTCCATCAGCCACAAAGTAAATTGTAGATAATCTCATTATTTTTTTAATTTCCTTATCTTCTAGTTTGTCTTTAAAGCTTTTAATGTCTTCTGTTCCATTAAATTCAATTATTATTCTATTAGGTTTGAATTTTTTACTTTCTCCTTTTAAGCAATTTTTCAAATCTTTTAAATTATCTATCTTTAATATTTTTATTGGATAGTTTATATCTTTTATTTGAAATATACTTCTGTTTCCCTCTTCCATCTGTATTATAAGTACTTTTTCTCCAACAACCTGACTTTCCTTTAAAAGAGAATTTATAAAAGAAGTCTTTCCATATCCCAAAAAACCTGTTACAACTTCTATGTCTATTTTCAATATTTTCACCACCTTATTATCTTATACATGTTCTAGTTAATAAAAAAATTGAAATATATGCATTTATCTAAAGAAATTATTTAAACTTTTTTTATCCAGTCCCATTCCAATAATTGAAATGACTTTTTTGTTAGACCATCGTATTTCTCTTATTTTAAATTCAGATGGAACATAATCAAATTGATAATATTTTCCACATTTAGTCTCTATTATGCCTTTTGCTCTT
Organism: uncultured Clostridium sp.; assembly: GCF_934754915.1. Lineage (GTDB taxonomy): Bacteria > Bacillota > Clostridia > Clostridiales > Clostridiaceae > Clostridium. Next base: position 9,854 of record NZ_CAKVKB010000117.1, on the reverse strand, counting down.
ATTACATTTCCATAACAATTATTTTCAGAAATAAATTTAAATTTACTTTTCAACTCCTCTGTACTTATACATTTATCCATAGGTATTGGATAACTTTCAAAAATTTCATCTGCTTTATGAGTATTTAATAATTGATTTTTTTTAATTGAAGCTGTTCTACTTCTATTTATAGATTTTATATCATACTTATTGCTGCTAGAGCTCACATTGATTTTGTTGTCCCTTAAAAAATCCTCTGCCTTGAGTTTATCCCATGGTTCACATATTATTTTTGCTTTTTCATTATATTTTTTTATGGATTCTGCAACTTTCTCAATATGAATATAGTCTTCTGATTGTGTTCTGCTTAAAACAATTGTATGTCCATTTCTTATCTGATTTTCATAGAATTCTTTAAAATTCTTTGAATAATTATCATAATTTCTAACATCTACAAGGGTAAAAACATTTCTTATCTCAAGCATATGACTGAATTTTATATTAGTCAGTATATTTATTATTTCACTGAGCTTTGCAACTCCAGATGGTTCAATTATTATGTTCTGAGGCTTATACTTGTTTATCACTTCCAAAACTGCATCATCAAATTTTCCTGAAACCTGACAGCATATACATCCCGAATTGATTTCTTTTATTTCAATATCATTTTCTCTTAATATTTCACCATCTATTGAAATCTCACCAAATTCATTTTCAATTATTACAGTATTCTTTCCATATACATTTTCAGTCAGAAACTTTTTAATAAGCATTGTCTTTCCAGAACCCAGAAAACCCGAAAATATATCTACAATAATTTTCATATAACTGCTCCTATAAAATACTATTCCTTGTAATAATTTATACTCTTCTCCTTTATCAGATATGCAAAAACATAATAAATTGAAATATTTTTATATTTTTTTATAAAATCTCTTCATCAGAACACTTATTCGATATATAATATTATTAATACAAACATACATTTGAAGGGGGAAAACTATGAGCGGAAAAGAACATATGACTATTGGTACATCTGCTTCAATAGGACTTGTTATAGGATTAATAGGACTTGGAAATGTACCTATTAATATTGACATGATAATTCTTATTCTAGGCGCAATCACTGGATCATATATGCCTGACATTGATAGTCATAAATCAACTGCTTCTCAGATATTCAATAAGGTACTAATGTTTTTGATAATAATTGTTTCCTTGTTTTACATATTGGGAATTCAGTTTAATACTACATATATCTATTCCATAAATAAAATTTTAAAACTTAATTATAAAGGAGTTATTCTTTTTTCAGTACTTACTATACTAGGAAAACTCTCTCCTCATAGAATGTTTACTCATAAATGGCTTGGAACAACAGCCTTCTGTTATAGCATATATTTAATGGGCAATGAATATCTTTCATTGGGTTTCACACTTGGATATGTTCTTCATATAATTGCTGATAGAATAACCAAAAATGGAAAGTATCTTAAATTCTTTCAATTCAAACTTCCTATGAAGAATTCAAAAGATAAATTCACAATAAGCTGGTAAAACATAAAAAGCAGAGTTTACGAAATCTTTTTCATCTCTTTTCATAAACTCTGCTTTTAGTATGCGTATATTAAAAAAATATAATATATTATTTAATATGAATAATGTAAAGGTGATTTCAAATGAATTTTGTTAATTCTATAACTGACAGGACAAAAAATGCCCTGCTAAAATCTATAGCATCACTACTTGAAAAAAATCCTCAGACCAATCTTCCTAAAGTACTAAAGATTTCAAAACTTCTTGCTTCTGATAAAACTATAATTGAAATGATTGATAATTTTGAACTTTCATACAATGAAATCCCCGAATTAAAATCATATGTTGATGATTTTTTAATGAATATAGATAGCAGTATATTAAAAAATTTTTTCATCAACATATTAGGTAATAATATTACCAAAAATGAAAATAACCATCACAACTCAAAAACTGATTATATACTTCATTCTCTTTTACTTGATAAAAAAACACTAAATTCTGACTCCAAAGACTTCACTTATGATGAACTTGATAAGATAATATATGTTTCAAAAAGAACAGGTATTTTCACTTTTATAATATCTAATTACGAAGATTACTCCTTTTCTTTCCTTTATAAAATCTTTAAAAAATATAATTCCTGTCTTTTCATTCCTTTTATGAACCCAAAAAACATAACTGAAAATTCTTGTGTTAAAATTCTTAAATGCAGAAATGTACTGCCTTTATTTGCATATGAAACAAGAAATCTTAACATTTTAAGAAAAAATAAAATCCCAGGAATTAATATAATCTACCTTCAATATCTGTTTAAGAAAACAAATTTTAATAATGACTTTTTTAATTTAAAGACATTTTTCCTTGATTTTAATAATAATTTAATATTAAAAAAACTTACAGCTGACTCTTTGGCACATTTATTTAAAACAAATTATATTCTGACTTCTAATTGAAAGTTTCAAATATTTAATATAAAAATCCAGCAAAAGACATTAAGCTGGATTTTCTTTTTATGCATTTATATTAAATCATTTAATGTTTTCTTGAAATTTATTTTAAGATTGTATTTACAATCAAAATAAAAATTCAAAATTATCATAACTAAGAATGTAATATAAAAAAATTTCACTAAGCAATACAATAAAACAGCCTGATACAAAAACAATTTGCCTCTTGATTTTGTCAATGCATATATTGATTTGTTTATTATTCCCAAAGAATCCTGAAATACAAAAAATATTGCTATATATTCTATAGAGTTAATCAATATAGATATGTATGACTGCTTATCTGTTAATATATATGTATTCATAAATATAGTAATTAAAATCAACAGCATTCCAATACATATGGATTTTTTTGTACATGATAAAAATTGTCCATACCTTTTAAATTCACATAAAACAATAGATTTTTTAATAACATTATTCTGCTCTATTTTTAGTTTTTTGACTGCCACAGCCATCAATATGTAGCCACATATTACTGTACCTAATGGCAGGCATGATATGCTCATATATAATATAGTGTCTTTATACTGATCATATGTTGTTGGAAGTATATTAATGTAATTTATAGACTCCTTTAAGAAACTATATCCTGTAAGTGTACTGAAATTTATATCTACAAAAATCATTATTATGCATGACACAATACTTGAAAAAAACAAGTCATCAAAAATATTCCCTCTCATTTTCATAAATAAGGCTAATATAATTCCTAAAATCATACTCTGAAACATCATTATTCCACTTGGGATGTTTCCTATTATAAATATTATTATTATAAGAGAAACCACGCATGATAATATTGTATATGTTAAATCACATTTCAATAATATTATTCCAGTAAATGCAGGAACAATAAAATCTATATACCCAAAATATCCAAGACCTATTCCTATACAAAATACACTTACTGCTACAAATGCTGCACTGAGCATTGCTGCCTTGGTAAATTTTTTTACTTCCAAGTATTTTCACTCCTTAATTAAAGTAACAGCATAACTATAAAATCAATAAATATTTATCAGATATATAGATATTAAAAATTCCATAGTTAAGTTGCTTATAAAAAATATTAACATATATAGCTTAAAAATTTCTAAAATTTATTTTGCCAAGATTTTTGACGAATTATTTTTTATTATATTAAAGTTTCTTTAGTTAAATAATAATAAATCAATTTTACTGTGTTTTCAAGAGCATCATAATGTGTTCTTTCCATTCCATGAGAAGCTGAAACCCCCGGTCCTATAAGAGCTCCACGAATATTATTTCCACCTTTTAATGCGGCTCCAACATCTGAACCATAAAATGGATAAATATCTACAGCATAGTTTAATTTATTAGCTTTTGCTAAATTTACAAGGTCAGTTACCATATTAAAATCATATGGTCCTCCTGAATCCTTTGCACATATTGATACATCATATTCACTACAGTTTAAATCATCGCCTATACATCCCATATCCACACTTATCATTTCAGTTATATCCTGTGGTATATAAGATGCGCCATGACCAACTTCTTCATATGTTGAAATAAGTATTTTAGTTGTATAATCCGGCATAATATTTTCTCTTTTAAACATTTCAAGAATTGTTAACAGACATGCAACACTTCCCTTATCATCTATAAATCTTGATTTTACAAATCCTTTTTCTGTTATTTCAGTTTTTGGATCTATAAAAATAAAATCTCCACTGTATATTCCAAGATCAAGTACATCTTTTCTGCATGATACTTTTTCATCAATTCTTATCTCCATATTTTCTGGATCTCTTTTCTTACTCTTAGCATCTTCAAATACATGTGCAGCTGGACTTGTACTTAGAAAAGTTCCACTATAAATTGTACCTTCGCGTGTTCTTATTTTGCAATATTCTCCATCGAGAGTTGGTACTATAGGACCTCCTAAAAGTGTAAACTTTAAAGTACCTTTTTCTGTTATAGATCTCACCATACATCCTAAAGTATCAACATGAGCTGAAAGTCCTATAACTTTATCATTACTCTTCCCCTTTATGGTAATTACACCACAGCCTTTATTAGTTTTTTCAAATATATATCCATTTTTTTCACATATATCTTTTATTCTATCCATTATTTCAAAACAAAAACCTGTAGGACTGTTTTCTCTTAAAATTTTCTCCAGTATTTCTAGCAAATATTTTTTATCTACATTGATTTCCATATAAATATTCCTCTTTTCCTTATATTATTTTATTATTATTTATATCTTTCAGTATATAGATTATATACTTCCTATAATTTATGTAAAATCCAAAAGCACAAATACATACTTTTCTCTAAAAAATTATCTTTTTATATTTCAAATTTGTATTTTTTATACATTAACATATAGTAGTATATTTTAAATATACTCTTAATTTTCCATCATATATATACAAAAAAATAAGAACTGATAAAAGTATAAATTATCAGTCCTTATAAATTTCAATTTCTGTAAACTAATATGGATAATAATAAAAATGTGTTGCCCTATCAGTTGTAGCTGTATCTTGATAAACCTGTCTTCTATGAAGAATTTTATTATCAAAATTATATGATTGGTTGTCCACTATATAAGCATATCCATTTGTATCCCAACACATAAATATATATACATGAGTATATCCATTTGTAAACACTATATCTCCTGGTTTCAATTGAGATAAATCATAACAAGGAACAAATCCCATTGCAACAAGTTTATTTTCAAGATCATAAGTATTACATGTACTTGTTGGAAGACTTAACCCAACTCTTCTCATTGCTTCTGATGCAAAATAGACACAGTTATTACTTGTTATTCCTCCATGTAACGCTACTGCTGTCTGATCTACACTAACCTGATTCTGAGGATATGTCATATATTTAAATAACTGATAATTTGTATTAGAATGGGAATAACCAGAGTATGTATTAACAGTCTGTCCATTTGGCTGTACATAAGTATACTCATCTATCCATGTATTTTCTTGAGAAACCCCTGAACCATCTGCACCAAAAACATATCTTTTTCCATTTATATTCTTTTCTGTATTTACAGACATCTCTCCTGTAGATTCATCAAAATAATAAATCTTTCCATTTATGCTTATCAGTCCATATTGCATTCCACCTCTATCACAGAAAGAATAATATTTTCCATCTATATTCTGAATTCCAGTAAGCATTTCTCCAGTTTCAGAAAGATAAAATTTAGTACCTAAAATATTTTGAAGTCCTGTAAGCATTACTCCATCTTCATTAAAATAATACCATTTATTATTTATCTGTTTCCACGCATTTTTTACCATTCCAGAAACACGGTCATAATAATGCTTTACTCCATCTTTTTCTTCCCAGCCTTCTTTAATGATTCCCTCTTCTCCAAAATCATATTTTACATTATCTATAGTCTGTTCTCCTGTAAGTCTTTCACCATATCTATCAAAATATGACCATTTTCCTTTAAGATATCTCCAGCCCTTATTTAGTTTAAATTGATTTCCTTCTACATCACAATAATCATAATCACCATTTTCTATTTTTTTCTCTACTTCTTCAGAAATACTAGAAAATCTATTGTCACCTAAATCAAGATGTTTTAATTTAGAAAGTTTTGCAATAGAACTTGGAATATCTCCTTCCAATTTGCAATAATTAAAATTAATATATTCAACATTTGTTAAAAGTTCTATTTCTTTAGGAATTTCTTCATCACTTAATCTTTTATATGGACAATCTATTTTAACTATATATGAAAAATCTTCTACAGTAAGGTTGTCCCACTCCTTATTTAATTGGGCTGCCACCTCTTCTGTAAGCCAATTCCTGCTTATTTTATAATCATTAGAATCATTTTTCAAATTAGTTTCTGATTCATTTTGAACATTTTCAGCATAAACTACTTTGGTAGTTTCTGCATATGCTGCTTTTGTCGAAACACAAACTAAACTTAATACCATCAGCGACGTTGCTATAAATTTTATCCTATTATATACCATCAAATTCCTCCCTTTTTTCAACATTTATAATTATAACACTTATTTACTCCAATCTCAAATTTTTATAATTTGTTACAAAAAATTAATTCTGCAGCTAATTTCTAATTTAACTACAGAATTAAAGAATTTATATTAATTTTCTATTATTTCTTTTAACTTTTTAACAAGTACTTCCATTTCATCATCTGTTCCGATTGTTATTCTAAGATAATCTTCAATTCTTTCCTTATTAAAATGTCTGACAAGAACCCCTTTATTTTTTAGTTCTTCGTATATAAATTGTCCCTTCAGTTTATTATGTTTTGCAAAAATAAAATTAGCCTGCGAATCCAATACTTCAAAATCCATTTTTTTAAGATTTTCAACAGTATTTTTTCGTGTATTGATTATTCTATTTCTTGTTTCATTAAAATATTCTTCATCTTTAACAGCTTCTTTTGCTCCAGCAAGAGCAAGCCTGTCTATTGTATATGAATTAAAACTGTTCTTAACTCTATTCAATCCATCAATAAGTTCAGAATTTCCCATTGCAAATCCAACTCTTAATCCTGCAAGTGATCTTGACTTTGAAAATGTCTGCACTACTAAAAGATTATTATATTTATGTATATAATCAATCATGGATTTCCCACCAAAATCAATATATGCTTCATCTATAATTACAACTGAATCAGTATTTGCTTCAACTATTTTTAATATTTCTTCACATTCTATGTATTTTCCAGTGGGTGCATTAGGATTAGGAAATATTATTCCTCCATTAGGTTTTGTAAATTCTTCAAGAGGTATATTAAAATTATTATCAAGCTTTATCATCTCATAATCAAGATTAAACATTTCTGCATAAACTTTATAGAAAGTATAACTTACATCTGGAAATAAAACTTTTCTGCCCTTCTGGAAAAATGTCATAAACAAAAATGCAAGTATTTCATCTGATCCATTTCCTATAAATACTTCATTTTCATGTAATCCATAATATTTTGCTATCTCTTCTGTAAGATCACTACATGTTGGATCTGGATATAATTTCAATTCATCACATGCTGCATTTTTTATTGCTTCTATAACTCTTGGTGATGGTCCATATGGATTTTCATTTGTATTTAACTTTATATATTTTTTGTCCTTTGGCTGTTCTCCTGGAACATAAGGTTCCAATGTTTTTACATGATCATTCCAATATCTGCTCATTGCTTTGCCCCCTCATTTAGTAAAAATCTCTGAAAATCAAATTTCAGAGATTTTTTAATCATTATTATTTATATAAACGATTTATAGCACTCATCATAGACTTAATTGATGCTCTTGTAATATTACTGTCAGTACCTACACCAAAAGTCCTAGCACCATTGTCAAGTCTCTCCATGTAAACATATGATGCTGCTTTTGCTTCTGAACCTGTACTCATAGCATGTTCTGTATAGTCAATTATCTTTATATTCACTAAATTGCTTTGAACTAAAGATTTTTTAAAGGCATCAATAGGACCGTTACCTACTGCTTCAATATTGTTTTCTTGTCCATTATGAATTATTACAACATTAGCTTTTGAATCTTCACTTCCATCCATTTCTGAAATATCAGTGAATGTACATTTTACTAATTTAAATGGCTCTTCAAGGTCAAGGTATTCCTTAGTAAATGCATCCATAACTTCTGCAGGTGAAATTTCACCCTTAACTTCAGACATTTTCTGAATTACATCAGCAAATTCCTTCTGCATGGTTTTTGGAAGTTTATAACCATAACAATGATCCATAATAAACGCAACTCCACCTTTTCCTGATTGAGAGTTTATTCTTACTAAAGCTTCATACTCTCTTCCTAAATCACTTGGATCTACTGGAAGATATGGCACTTGCCATATATTTCCATGGCGTTCATTATATTTTTTCATTCCTTTATTTATAGCATCTTGATGCGATCCAGAGAACGCAGTAAATACAAGATTTCCAGCATAAGGATGCCTTACATGTACTGGAATTTTTACACATCTTTCATAAACATCAATTATTTCATTTATGTTTTCAAGATTAAGTTCTGGATTTACTCCATGAGAAAACATATTATACGCAATATTTAATACATCTACATTACCAGTTCTTTCTCCATTACCAAATAATGTACCTTCAACTCTATCAGCTCCTGCAAGAAGTGCAAGTTCACTATCTGCAACTCCTGTACCTCTATCATTATGAGGATGAACACTTAAAATTACTCTTTCTCTATCTTTAAAATGTCTGCACATCCATTCAATTTGATCTGCAAAAACATTTGGAGTATCCATTTCTACTGTTGCTGGAAGGTTTATAATAACTTTCTTATCCTTTGATGCACCCCATGTATCAAGTACAGCTTCACATACCTCAAGTGCATAATCAACTTCTGTTCCAGTAAAACTCTCTGGAGAGTATTCAAGAAGAATTTCACCTTCAAAATTTTCTGCATATTCTTTTACAAGTTTAGTTCCCTCTACTGCAATTTCCTTTATTTCCTCTTTGCTCATATTAAATACAACATCTCTTTGAAGTACTGAAGTTGAATTATAAATATGAACTATCGCCTTTTTTACATCCTTTAAACATTCAAAAGTTTTCTTAATTAAGTGTGGTCTTGCCTGAGTTAAAACTTGAACAACCACATCATCTGGAATACGGTTTTCATCCACAAGCTTTCTTAAAAAATCATATTCTATCTGTGATGCTGAAGGAAATCCTATTTCAATTTCTTTAAATCCAAGTTTAACCAATAAATTGAAAAATTCTATTTTTTCGTCAACAGTCATAGGATTTATAAGTGCTTGATTACCATCTCTCAAATCAACACTGCACCATATTGGCGCCTTAGTTATCTCTTTATCTGGCCAAGTTCTATCCTTTAATTTTATTGTTTCAAATCTCTTATATTTCTTATAATTTAACATCTATAGTGCCCCCCAAATATATTTATTATAAATTTTATTATTAATGTCCACATTCATTTTAAGCTTTTGCAGATATAATCCTTCGACTACACCTCTAATCTTCATAATAAATATAATTACTTTGTCTACTTTCTTGTTAACCCCACTTAAAACCACCTCTTTGTAAATTTTAGAACATTGATTATATTTTACCATACCATTAGTTTGTTGTAAATATTTCGAGAAATTGCCGTATAATTCATTAATAAAAAATATTATTTTTTATCTATATATGTTTGAATTAACAATATATAATTGAAAATTTACAATAAATGCTGAAATCTTTATAACATTTTTCTAATTTTTAATTATTATTTAGAGCATTATGTTCTAACCTCATCTTATATCTTTCGTATTTATAAATTCAGAACCTTATAT
>NZ_CAKVKB010000116.1 GCF_934754915.1 uncultured Clostridium sp. | reverse complement strand
GGTTCTCCATTACTAATCCTAAATGCCCTATAAATTTGTTCTAAAAGCATAACTCTGAAAAGCTGATGAGGAAAAGTCATTTTGCTGAAACAAAGACTATAATTAGCTCTTTTTAATACATTTTCACTAAGACCAAGACTTCCACCTATAACAAAACATAAATTGCTATCCCCTCTTACTCCACAATTATCTATAAACTTAGATAATTCTTCTGAAGAAAACATTTTACCTTTAAGATCTAAAGTAATTACATACATAGTATCTTTTATATTATTTAAAATTTTCTGTCCTTCTTTATCCTTTATTATCAATTCATCTTTTTCTGAAGCATTATCAGGTGTCTGTTCATCTGCTAATTCTATTATATTAAGCTTACAATAACGTGATAACCTTTTAGAATATTCATCTATTGCTAATTTTAAATATTTTTCTTTCAATTTTCCTACTGAAATAACTGTTATATTCATAGCTGCTTTTACACTTCCTTATATCCTAAATTTCATTATAAATACAATATTATATATTAATATTTAATTTTATTTCCAGGGAAATTATAACAAGTTCAATTTTAATATTTCTTTGTACAATAAAAAAGCCCTGCTAAAAAACAGGACCTTTTATGTATAAGAAATATTATTTATTCTTTCCACAGCACTTCTTATATTTTTTACCACTTCCACATGGACATAAATCGTTTCTACCAACTTTATCTAAGTTTCTAACAATTTTAGATTCCTTATATTGTTTTTGAATTTCAGCTCTCTTTTCTTCTGAGAATATTCCATCCCATTGTGGTAATGTATATAAATATTCTGCTTTAGCATCTAACATATTGAAATATAACTTTTCTAAGTTAATATCTAATTCTAAATTAGTATCTGCTTCAAGATTTTCTAAATCATATTGCTTATTTAAACTGTCATTGATTCCATCAATGAATCCCATGATGAATTCTATTGTTGAATGATATTCCTTTGCTAAATCATTTATAGTAGTCTTTTTAACTTCTTTATGATTTGCTAACAAATCCTTATATATTGATTTTTCTAATTTACTATATTCTGCCCAGAAAGCATTTTCTCCTTTAGTCTTCACATAGTCAACAACCATGTCAGTCCATTGTGTATATAAACTCATTATATAGTCCTCCCTTAAATTTCATATTTATATAGTATTTTAATTATACTCTAAACTAGATTTTTATGTAACCACTAGGATTGTGTCTGCTGGCCATAGTTAATATTATGTCTTCATTGACCTTAACACCACTATCATTCAATACATCTAAAACTGTAGCATACGCCAAATCTGGCTGATTATTAGTATTGCTTAAATGTCCTAATATAATTTTTTTATTATTTCCAATTTTAGCAAGTTCAACAACAGCATTTCCACAATCATCATTTGATAAATGGCCTATTTCGCTGAGTATCCTTCGTTTTAATGTATATGGATAAGGTCCAAATTTGAGCATATTAACATCATGATTACTCTCTAAAAGAATAACCTCTGAATCTTTTATATTATCATATATTTCTCTTGTAAATGTTCCAAAATCTGTTGCAACACTTATATTTTTTGTTCCATCACTAATAGTATATCCAGTGGGTGCTGCTGCATCATGTGGAATATTAAAAGCCTTTATGCTTAAATCTCCAACTTCAGTAACTGACCTTTTATCAATTACTTTAATGTTATGCTCCTTAATTTTCCCAATTGAGCCTTCCATCGCACTCCATGTATCTGCATTAGCATATATAGGAATATCATATTTTCTTGACAAAACACCTACACCTTTAATGTGATCACTATGTTCATGGGTTATAAATATTCCATCTATACTTTTAGTCTCTTCGCCAATACTATTAAGCGCTTCATCAATCTTTTTCCCAGGGAGTCCTGCATCTACTAATATTTTGGATTTTTCTGAAGCAACAAACATACTATTTCCGCTGCTGCCACTATATAAAGAACAAAATATCATCAGTTCCCTTCCCCCTTACATTTTTCTATTCTTCTTCAACTTCAATTCTTTGTATATCTGCGCCTAATGCTCTAAATTTATTTTCTATATGAGGATATCCTCTATCTATATGCTCTATACTTGTTATTTCTGTCTTCCCTTCCGCAACTAGACCTGCTATAACCATAGCTGCTCCAGCTCTTAAATCAGTTGCTTTTACTACTGCTCCAGTCAATTTGCTTACACCATCTATTATTGCAACTCTGCCCTCAACTTTGATGTTAGCACCCATTTTCTTTAATTCATCAATATGTTTATGTCTATTTTCCCATATTGATTCTGTTATCAAACTTCTTCCAGGAACAATACTTAACAAAGTAGACATTGGTTGTTGAATGTCTGTAGGAAATCCTGGATATGGTGTTGTCTTTATATTAACTCCTTTTAAAGTCTTATTTACACTAACTCTTATAGAATCATCAGCTTCTTCAACTGTTACGCCCATTTCTATTAATTTAGCTGTAATTGACTCTAAGTGCTTTGGTATAATGTTTTTAATGCATACATCTCCACCTGTAGCTGCTGCTGCAATCATAAAAGTTCCAGCTTCAATTTGATCAGGTATTACACTATAAGCACATCCATTAAGGCTTTCAACACCTTTAATTCTTATTACGTCAGTACCTGCACCTCTTATATCCGCACCCATAGAATTTAAGAAATTAGCCACATCAACAACATGTGGTTCTTTTGCAACATTTTCAAGTGTTGTAACTCCTTCTGCAAGAGTTGCTGCAATCATAACATTTATTGTAGCACCTACAGAAACCACATCAAAAAATATATTAGATCCAACAAGTTTATCTGCTTTAACATTAACCGCTCCGTGCTCTATTGTTACTTCTGCACCTAAAGCTTCAAAACCTTTAATATGCTGATCTATTGGTCTAACACCTATTGAACATCCACCAGGAAGAACAACTCTTGCTTTTTTAAATCTTGATAATAATGCACCTATAAAGTAATATGAAGCCCTCATTCTTCTAACATCTTCTGTGCATGCATCAAAATTATTTACATTAGTACTATCTATTTCTAAAGTATTATTATCTATTTTGTTAATACTACATCCTAAGCTTTTTAGTATTCTTTCTAAGCAGTGTACATCTTCAATATCTGGTATGTTATCAATTATGCATTTCCCCTTACTTGCCATTACTGCTGCTGGCAAAATTGCTACTGCTGCATTTTTTGCACCATTTATCTCAACAGAACCTTTGAGTAAGTTTCCTCCGTTTATAACTAATCTTTCCATTGAATTCACCCTATCTATAAAATATCCTAATTTTTTTATTTTTTAATTATTTTTTAATCTATATAATAATGCCCTAATCAGAATTCTTGAATATATAAATCACATATTAAACAACTAACTTTATTTTATTATCTAAGTTCAATATTTTAATAAACTGTAATTTAACATTTCTGCTTAGAACTTATATCGTAAAATCTTGTATTTAAACTCTTCTAAGTTATAAAATCTATATAAAATGCTACAGTTTTAATTCCTGAGCATATAAATCCTTACAATATAAAAATCATATATTTAAATATGATTTTTCTTAATTATCTTTGTTTAGTAATTCTGTAAACTGTAATTTACTAATCTTTTTTAATTCTTCTGTATTTAAATCTATCATTAATTTTCTATTTTAGTACAATTACTTTTTAAACTTTAAGTTATATACTCCATCTTAAAGTTTGCTATTTTAAATAAATTTTTCTATAGATTAATAATCAAAAATTCTTTTATTTTATTATTTTTGTAAATCTACCTTAATTATTATATCATAAACTAAATTTATTTAAATACATTTTTTCAGTCAAGTACTACTTTTTTAAGCATTTGTAGGATTCTTATCATTTTACATATGATTATAATAACATTCACTCATTTCACTGTCATTTTTAGAAAAACCTCCCTTATTTTTATGTAAAATATTGTTTATAATTACATTTTTATTATTTGTATTCAAATTTTAATTATTCATATATTCTTTTCTTTTATTTAATATGTTATAATTTATTAAACTTCGATTAATACTAATTTAAAGATTGTGAGGGGTATCATGAAGTACTATATAGTTGCATTATTTGATGATGACACTTATCAAATGATTGCACCAATTCAAAGAAATATGTCAAAAAAATTCAGGGCAAATAGAAATTCTCCAGCACCACATATACCATTAGCTCTAGTTGATAATCCAAATATAGATAAATTACAGCCTATATTAGACAAAATTATTTCTCCATATAAAAGTTTTAGAATAGATGCTGATGATTTAGTTTATTTATCAGAACCGACAAAAACAGTAAACTTAAAATTAGAAAATAAAGGTTATATAAAGAGACTCTCTCGTTTAATATGTGATACACTATCTTTGCATGGATTTAACATTAAATCATTAGGTGATAATTTTATATCACTTGCAAATATAGGATATATTCCTAAAGATTATAAAAAACAAGATGTAAAATTAAATTTCCCGGAAATATATTATGATAGCAATATTGTAAAACTTAGAATAAAGAGCATTGAAATATGGAAGATTCCAACAGTTAAGAAAAACATACCCGTTCATTCATATATTTTAAAAGATTTTTAGTTTCTTTCTTACAATAATATATTTTAACTTGTTAAATACAGATTTTTATTTGAAACTAAATAATTTAAAAGAGGATTACTAAAACAGTAGTCCTCTTTTAAATTATGCTGATTATTTATTAATACTTTTAAGCATTTAAATTCACTTTTTACCAATTTTAATATTATTATTTATAGTTATTATTAAAAATTCAATAGCAACATATATTTAGCAACTAAAAAAATTTATCTGTATTCGTTTACTCGTCTTTCTTTTATTTTAAAGATTTTGTAAAATAATATTAGTTGTTAAATTTCTAGGAGGATATGAAATGAATGTTCAACCAATGTTTGAAATACAAAAAAAATTCAATGATACCTTAAATATAAATCCCGAATTAGATTCTTATAAATTAAGAGCCAGAAAAAATTTGTTTTTTCAAATTACTTTAGGTGAATTAGCTAATGAGACAATATGTTTTAATTACTTATCAGATAATTTAAAATCTATAGATATAGATAAAGTTTTTAATAAATATATGATATGTATTTCTCAAGTTTTAACTTTAGGAATCGATCACAAGTATGATTTTATGGAATTTATTGATATGATTCCAAATGATTATTGTTTAAGTGATCAATTCTTAAATTTATATATTGATATCAACGACTTAATTGCTTCACCTTCTATGGATCATTACCAAACTTTATTTGAAGATTTATTAAGCCTTGGATTGACATTAGGTTTTTCTGAAGAGCAAATTTCAGAAAAATTAGAAGACAACTTAGAATTAATTCTTGTATAGTAATAATTTAAAAATTTATCAAATGGAGCTGTCGCACAAAAATCAAATTATACAATATATATTTAATGTAATTTGAATTTTTTAATGCCACAGCTCCATTTAATTTTATTATAATAAATCGAAACCTCTTGGGAATAATATTTTTGAGGTGATAATATGTTAGGTATAATATTTGCAATAATTTCTGGTATTGCAATGAGCATTCAAGGAATTTTTAACACACGTCTTGGTGAAAAAATAGGATTGTGGGAAACCACAGTATTAGTTCAAGCAATTGCATTAGTATGCAGTCTTATAATATCCTTTTTTTATGGTGATGGAAATTACAGCAATTTAAAAACAGCCAATAAACTTTATCTTATAGGAGGCCTTCTTGGTGTAGTAATAACTTTTACTGTTATAAAAAGTGTTGGAACAATGGGGCCTACCCTTGGAATAGGAATAATATTAATTGCTCAGCTTCTCTCTGCTGCTATTATTGATTACTTTGGTCTATTTGGTACTGAAAAGATTAAGTTTTCATTAAATAATTTTATAGGTATTGCTATTATGATTCTTGGTATTGTAATATTTAAATGGAAACATTAAGAAAGGATGTATAAATTTGAATTTAATATCAAATATAATTTTTTTATCCCATTTAAGTATTAATAACATAAAAGAATATTTTAAAAAAAGTGCCCCTATAAAATGTGATGAAATAAAAAATAATTCTATCAATTGGTATGGGCATGCTACTACTGTCATAGATTTATATAATAAAATTATAATAACTGATCCTGTTTTTTGTAATATGCTTGGTTATTTTAAAAGAGTTGTAAAAAAACCTTCATATATGAAAGATTTAAATATAGATTACATACTTTTATCTCACGGGCATATGGATCATATGCACTTTCCTTCATTAATGAAACTTAATAAAAATGCTATAGTTATAGCTCCTAAAGGCTATAGGTTGCTTTTAAAACTTCTTGGATTTAAAAAAATCTATATTCTTCATCCTGGCGATATATATAAAGATGAATTTATAAAAGTAACTGCCTTTGAAGCAAATCATGATGGAAGACGATTTTATATAGGAATAGACAATGAAAGTATATCCTATCTTATTGAAAGAAAAAATAAATCTGTATTTTTTGCTGGTGATACTGCCCTTACTGAAAATTTTAAAGGAATTAAAAGTGATATTTCATTAATGCCTGTAGGATGCTATAAACCAGATAGATTTTCATATATGCACTGCACTCCTCAACAAAGTTATGAAATGTTTAAAATGATGAATTCATCTGTTATGATTCCCATTCATTATAAAACCTTTAAAATATCTTTAGAAGATTTTAATGAAACTGAACAGACATTGTTAAATATACACGATCAGTCTATAAAAATTCTTGATATTGGTGAAACCTATAGTTTTTAAAATCTTTCCACTATAGATTAGCAACTATATAATCTTCTTCGTATAATATATATTAAAGCAAATAATTCAGGAGAAGATTTATGTTTTCAAACAAAAACAAAATAGATTACAATTTAAAATACTACATGTCTAAAAATATTTATAAGTATTATAGAGTAATCATAAAATATAAAGCTTTCCAGTCCTCAATAGTGAAAAAAATCAATTCCTATAAAGGAACTGTCTATAATATAATCGAATCTTCTAATTTAATAAGTGCTCAATTAAACCTTAAGGGTATAAATAGAATTATAGAATATCCTGAGGTAGAAAAAATTTTTTTTGATGAATATTTATTTTTATGTGGTATGAGTGTAACTTCCGCAAATAAATCTTCCTATATTCTTAAAACTGATCTTTCTGGTGCTGGAGTAGGCATAGGAATCATAGATAGTGGAGTATATCCACACAAAGACCTAATATCTCCTACAAATAAAATTGCACTATTTGTGGATGTAATAAATGGCATCCATTATCCTTATGATGATAATGGCCATGGTACATCTATAAGTGGGATCTTATGCAGCAGCGGATTTTCATCTAACAACATGTACAAAGGTATTTGTCATAAAAGCAGACTTTTCTGTTACAAAGCTTTTGATAAATTAGGAAAAGGCTTTGCTTCAGATATTCTTTTCTCAATAGAAAGTCTTATCAATATATCTAAAGAACATAATATAAAAATATTGTGCCTTCCTTTTGAACTTTTAAGTCACAATATTCTTATTGTAAATGAATTTGAAAATTTATTTAACCTTGCTATTAAAAATGGAATGATTCCTATAATCCCTGCTGGAAGTAGTATTAATGAAAAATATTCAATTATGGGAATTGCTTCACTTTCAAATTGTATAACTGTAGGTGGACTTGATTCTGAAAAATCAACTGTAAAACCATATTTTTATTCTGCATGTGGCCCGCTAACTAAATATAACAAACCAGATTTGTGTGCTTCATGTACAAATATAGTTTCTTTAAATTCTGATAAGAATTATATTTCTGAAAAAAATGGAATGAAATTATATCCAAAACCTCTTGATATATCTTATAAAACATTTATTGGTTCTTCTTTAGCAGCTGCTTATGTATGCGGAATATGTTCTTTAATATGTGAAAAAAAACCTGATATAACTTTTAAAGATATATCATCCCTTCTTCAAGTAATTTGCGATCCAATAGATGATATTCCAAAATATTTTCAAGGTAATGGTGTAATTAACTTAAAAAAATTTCAATTCTAAAATATTGTCATTAAGTACTAATTATTATATACAGAATCTTTTATATGATGATTCTGTATAATTTTTTATTTAAGAGTTATTTTTTATATTATGCTATAATTATAAATAACACTCTATAATATATACGTTCTAATGATAAAACTACATAATTAAAGAAATCCTCAAAAGATTTCATAATACATTATATATTGCAAATTAGGACATTTATTATAATTTTAATCTGTCGCATAAAAACACAGGATAAATTAGGGTAAAAATGAAAGGCAGGTAAGAAACACAATGAGTACATTCATGTTAAAAAGTAAATCTATAGAATTTACTCCTGTAAGTAATGTTTTTATTGAAAAATATATGCCTCAAGCTAGAGGTGAATTTATAAAAATTTACTTGCTTATGCTCAAATACAATATTTGTGGTGAATTAGGAGTAAATTCATCAATAATTGCTTCTTCATTAAATCTTTTAGAGTCCGATATCATGAATGCATTACATTATTGGAATGATCTTGGTGTCATAAAATTAATTCCAATAGATAGAATGGGAAATTTCAATATTGAATTTGTAGATTTAACAGAAGATATAAAATCGTCATCAAAACAAATTGATTTATTAGATGCACTAGATAGTAATAATACAAAAGATATGCTTAGAGATATAGAAGTTCTTTTAGGTCGACCTCTTTCTCCTAATGAAATGTCTCTTTATCTAAACTGGCAGAAGGAATTTGGTTTTTCTTCAGAACTTATATTAATATTAATAGAATATTGTGTGTCTAAAGGAAAAAGCGATCACCGCTATATTGAGAAAGTAGCTTTAGCATGGCATGATCAGAAAATATGCACTGTTGAACAGGCTCAAAATCTTATCAAAAAAACAGAAGATAAATGGATTAATATACGAAAGATTCTTTCATATTTAGGAATAACAAACACTGACATAATGAAACCTCAACAAGATATGATTGAAAAATGGATTATTACATTTAAATTCTCTAACGAAGTTATTTTTAAAGCTTGTGATATTTGTTTTGAAAGATTAAATCGAGCAGATTTTAAATATATAGACGGAATTCTTTCAAACTGGTTTAAAAATAACATTAAAACTCTTGAAGACATCGCATTAAAAGATAATAAATCTGTTAAAAATATATCTTATCAAAAAAATTCATATAACAATAATAATTCTAATATAACTGCTCCTCATAAGTTTAATAACTTTGAAGCACGACAATACGATTATGATTCTTTAGAAAAGAAACTGTTAGGATGGGATAATGATGATTAAAGGATATCAAAGTGAAATTTTAAAAATATATGATAATATTAGAGATTCTGAATCTAGAGCCTTAAAAAATAGAAAAGCTGAAATTTCTGAGAAATATCCTGAAATTATAGAACTAGATAACCAGATTCAAAAACTCTCATTAAAAATGGCCTTAGCAGTAATCAAATCTGCAAATGAAAAAGAAACATTAAATGAATTTAAGGAAAAAATTACTGATTTGAGAATGAAAAAATGTGAAATGCTTGTGGAAAGAGGCTATTCTCCAGAATACTTGAGTCTACACTATCGTTGTGCAAAATGTCAGGATACTGGTTTTATTGGAAATACTAAATGTAAATGTTATAAAGAAAAATTAATTCAGCTTTACTATAAAGACTCTGAACTTGAACAGATAATAAAAACAAATAACTTCAACAATTTTGATTTAAATTTATATCCTGTTCATAGAATTAGTGATGAAAAATATTCTTCAAGAAAAAATATTGAAAAAATTTTAGAATATGTTCAAAAGGATTATATACCAAACTTCTCTTCATTAAATACAAATCTTCTTTTCTATGGCAATCCTGGCAGCGGAAAAACTTATCTGTCATACTGTATAGCAAAAGAAGTTTTAGATAAAGGTTATCTTGTAGTTTATAAAACATCAGATGAGTTATTACAAAATCTTCGTGATATAAGATTCAATAATAATTCAAATCTGCAGTCTCTTCTTTTTGATTGTGATTTGCTTATAATTGATGATTTAGGTGCAGAACATCTTAATGAATTTTCTGTATCAGAATTATTTAATATTCTAAACAGAAAGATATTAAATAATAAGAAAATGATTATATCAACTAATCTTCCTCTATCTGATATTGTGAAAAGATATAGTGAAAGAATATCCTCAAGATTACTTGGCGATTTTAAATTATTTAAATTTTATTCTGAAGATATAAGAGTATATAAAAATCTAGAAAAAAATAGATGATTAGTTATTTTCTAATCATCTATTTTTAATATTGTAAATTATCAGTTTACAATATTAATATTCGATATAATCAAAACTACTCATTGAACAAATAATTTACTTTACACTTCTTATAAATCTCTTTTCTGTTCACAACTAAAAGTTCTTTAGGACCACCTACACTCTAGATTTATTCATAAATACAAAAAAACAAGCTTCAACATAAAGCTTGTTCATTTTGGCGACTCAGAAGGGGCTCGAACCCTCGACCTCCGGCGTGACAGGCCGGCACTCTAACCAGCTGAGCTACTGAGCC
>NZ_CAKVKB010000115.1 GCF_934754915.1 uncultured Clostridium sp. | reverse complement strand
AGATACAATGAAAAAGGAATAAAACATAAGATTTTATAATTTTTTATAGATTTTTATAAGTTTTTAGTAACGGCTTTGGAAAGTAATAAACCATCTGTAGTTAGGCTTGGAAAGAATTGCATAATGAAAAAAAGTGAACTATTTGATAAGGATTCTTTAAATAATAGGTATAATAATTGCAATAATGATTATACAAAGTCAGCAATAGCAGAAATACTTTGTAATGGAAATGGATGGTCGAGTCTTTTATATGGGTTAAGAATTATTAAAGATAAAAACAGCTTAGGATATAGTATAGGATTATATTATGTGGAAAGATGGATATCTTCTAAAAAATTATATTTTAAGATAGATAAAGACACTGGAAAAGTCAGTCATTATAGTTTATCAGAAATAAATAGAGATACAGCAGAAGAACTTTCAAAATTAATAGAGGAAAATGGTTCGCTTTTAAAAGAAGATGATAGAAATATAATCAGGGGATTGATTTTAAATTATAAGGACAGTGCGTAAAATAGAATTAGAAATATATAAATTTAAAATTCAAGTATAATTTGAAAATAAAACTATACTTGAATTTTTTTTGTTTAAATTTTAATTATAAGAAAAAATGAATTATATGAATAGATTAATTGTAATATTTTTTAAAAGGACGATTAATGTACTAAACTCATAATTATGATATACTCATACAGGGGCTGGTGATATGTATGGAACAGTTAATAGTGAAAAAATTAGAAGATTATATGATTGATGAATGTATTGAAGTTTACATAGATACTTTTTCAAAAGAACCATGGAATGATGAGTATGAATCAAGACAACAGGTTGCAGATTTTTTTAATAATCATTTAAAGAACAATTATTTTCTTGGATATGTTGGAATTGTTAATGAAAAAATTGTAGCATTGAGTATTGGAATGAAAAAGCCATGGATTGAAGGGGTTGAGTATTATATAGATGAATTTTGTGTAAGTTACTCAATGCAAGGACAAGGGATTGGCAGTGAGTTTTTGAAGAAAATTGAAAAGATGATTAAAGCAGAAGGAGTTTATGGTATGCTTTTGAATACTGAAAAGGAATATCCTTCTTACGAATTTTATAGAAAAAATGGGTTTAAAAGAATCAATGACTTGGTTGTCTTAGGAAAATAAAAGCAAGGATAACATTGAAAAGTACATTTAGGAGGATGACATGATAAAAAAATATTATTTGATTTGGATGATACTCTGTTTGATTTTCATAAAGCAGAAAAAATAGCACTTAAAAAACTTTAATCTTCAGACATTCAAGGTGGAAAAAATGCAGGAATTACTACAGTATGGTATAATCCTCATGATAAGATTAATGATTCTGATTTAATTCCTGATTATAGAATTAAGAAGCCTTCTGAGTTAAAGGATATTATAAAGGAGTTGTAATTATTAATGTTGTGATACAAAGGTATAGTATCATTTTAGAAAGTGTTGAAAAGAGAGGATAGTATTGATGAGAAATATCAAAAAATTAATAAGCATTTTTATAATATTTGTATTTTCATGTATGATGATTTCATGTTCAAAAAGCAGTCCAGCCAGTATGGATGGTGAACTTAAGGTTCATTTTATAGATGTTGGTCAGGCTGATTCCATACTGATTCAACATGGAGGAGAAAACATGCTTATAGATGCAGGAAATAATGATGATGAAGATACTTTAAAAAACTATCTTGGAAATCTTGGAATTACAGAGTTTAAATATGTTGTAGGCACCCATCCTCATGAGGATCATATTGGTTCCTTAGATTATATTGTTAATTCTTTCAAGATAGGAAAAGTATATTTTCCTAATACAACTGCAACAACTAAGACATTTCAAAATTTAGTAAAAGCAATGAAGAATAAAGGAATGCAGTTTACTTCACCAAAAGTAGGAGAGACTTTTTATCTTGGAGATGCAGAATGTACAATACTTGCACCAAATGGAAGTGAATATAAAGATATTAATAATTATTCAATTGTAATAAAGATTAAGTTTGGGAATAAGTCATTCTTATTTACAGGAGATGCAGAAGATGTTTCAGAAAAAGAAATGATTGATAAAGGACTTGATTTAAAGGCGGATGTTCTTAAAGTTGGACATCATGGAAGCAGTTCATCTTCAACTGATGCATTTCTTGATGCTGTAAAACCTCAATATGCTGTTATAAGTGTTGGAAAAAACAATGACTATGGTCATCCTCATAAAGAAACCATGGCTAAGTTAAAAGACAGAGGTATAGAGGTTTACAGAACTGATGAAAGTGGAACTATAGTTGCATCATGTGATGGAAATAATATTACATTTAGTAGTAAGCCATCTGTTGAAGGAAATAATATTTCATCTTCAAAAATAAATGATTCATCACAAAACAGTTCCCAAGGTTTATCTGCAGATTCAAATGAGAAAAGTGAAAATGTACATACTGAATCTGTTAAAAATGACAATCTAGAAAGTGGAAATTTAAGTTCTTCGACAAGTGTGTGGGTGTCTAAAAATGGAAAGGTATATCATTTGGATAAAGAATGCAGCAATATGAAAAATCCTAAAGAATATACACTAGAGGCAGCTAAAAATAAAGGACTTAAGCCATGTTCTAAATGTGCTGCATAGCATAATAAGTATATATAATCCTTCATAAAGCATTGTAGCTTTTATGAAGGATTTTTTTACATGCATTTAACAGCAGCAATATATTCCTTTAACAAATACACTGTAAAATAAAATCTGTCAGACAGCTTCTGAATAATAAGAGAAAAACACAGGGAGGTGTTATTTATAGAAGCAGTAACTTTAAAAGAAAAAGAATTTGAAGAAGAAAGAAGAGATATAAAGATAAGAATAGGAAAAATACAAAAAGGACAGATTTTAAAATTTTCAGGATTAGTAATTTTGCTCATATGGACACTATTTCCAATATATTGGATGATATCTCTGGCAGTAAGAAAAAAGGAGGAATTCAGTAGCTCTTTAGGAATTATTCCAAAGTCATTTACATTAGATAGTTTCTATGATTTATTTAAAAGCAGAAATTTTATGGAATCTGTAAGCAATAGTATGGAGATTACAGTTATTTCACTTATATTTTCTCTTGCCTTTGGTTTTTGCTGTGCATATATACTTGCAAGACACAGATTCAGGTTTAAATTGAAAGGAATAATGCTTTTGTGGGTGCTTTTAATAAGAATACTTCCTCCAATAGCATTTGCACTTCCTTTATATATCATGATGAATGAAATAGGAATATTGAATAGTAAGATTCCAATAATTTTATCTCATATTCTTATTAATATGCCATTTATAATCTGGTTCATGATAAGCTTTTTTGAAAATCTGCCAGAAGAGCTTGAAGAGAGCGCAGAAGTTGATGGAGCAACAGAATTTCAGATTTTTACGAAGATAGTTCTCCCACTTGTTCTTCCAGGAATTGCAGCAATAACAATATTATCATTTATGACATCATGGAATGAATATTTATATGGAGCCATATTCGTACAGAGTCCATCTAACTTTACTATACCTCTAAATCTTGCAACTTTAAATGATGCAGTTAACAAGGAAGGTGAATATGATCTTACAATGGTTGATGATCCATGGATGCCTGAATTTTGTGAAACAAAAATATTAGAAGATTTAACTTCAATGGGATATAAAGAAGATGATGATTTTGTAAAGAAATCCCTTGATGTTGGAAAAAATCCATATGCAACAGGAGATGTTTATTCGCTTCCTTTTTCAGGAAATGTACAATTTCTATTTTATAATAAACAGCTTCTTGAATCTAAAAATCTAAAGATTCCAGAAACATGGGAAGATGTACTTAATATTTCAAAAGAAATAAATGGCAAGGATAATAAAGTCGGATATATTATTCGTGGCCAACAGGGAAATCCAATAGTTTCAGATTATCTTCCACTATTATGGGCTTATGGAGGAAATGTTTTTGACAAGGACTGGAATGTAACTGTAGATTCAGAAGAAGCTAAGCAGGCATTAAACATGTATTTAGAATTGTTAAAAAATGGTGCAAATTATGAAAAGAATGATATAGTATCTGCTGTTTCATCTGGAAATGGAGCTTTAAGTTTAGGATGGCCATCATGGTATATTTCAGGGGAAAGTTCAACTGCTGATTATGCTGCAATTCCTTCAAAAGTAAATGCATCATCAGAAGCGCATGATACAGGTATGATAGGAAACTGGATGATGGGTGTTACTGCAAATTCAAAGAACAAAGAAATGGCATTGAAATTCCTTGAATATTTAACAAGTGCAGAAGTTCAGAAAGAAACTTTGGATAAAGGTGCAGTACCTACAAGAACAAGTGTCCTTCAGGATAATGAACTAAATAAAAAATATCCTTACTTTAAAACACTTCTTGAAGCAACTGAAAATTCGGTAATTCGTCCAAGAACAACTAAATGGTCTGATATTGAAAATGCCTATGGAACAGAATTGTCAAATGCAGTATCTGGAACTAAAACTGTAGATCAGGCACTTGCAGATGCAAAAACTGCAATAGAAGCAATAATGAAATAAATGTAATTTGAATGTGATTTTAGGAGTTTGATATTTATGATGAACAGTAAGAAAATTTTTACCTGCAAAATGCTGGCACCTTCTACAATTCTATTAATGGCTTTGAGTATTTTTCCTCTTATATTTATAATGTACTACAGTTTTACAGATTATTATTTTCTGGACAGAGCAGGTGTAAAATTTATAGGAACTGAGAATTTTAAGAATATAGTAAATGATACATATTTCAAACAGGCTGTATATAATACAGTAAAATTTACAATTCTTGCTGTTGTATCTGAAATAACACTTGGACTGATGATGGCATTGTTTATAAATAGCTTAAATAAAGGGAAGAAGACTGTGAGAACTTTGGTTCTTCTTCCAACTCTTCTTCCACCTGTTACAGTTGCACTTGTATGGCAGATAATGTTTTCAAATAATTATGGAATAATAAATGAATTTTTGAGTAAGCTTGGAATAAGTCCTGTAAACTGGCTTATGGATGTAAAAACAGCATTTTACGCAATACTGACAATTGATATATGGCAGTATTCACCTTTTGTTTTTCTTCTGATATATGCAGCACTTCAATCTGTACCAAAAGGACAGTATGAAGCAGCAAAAATTGATGGGGCAAATCCATGGCATAGGTTTATATATATAACAATTCCCAATATATCAAAAGTTATTGGAATGGTAGTACTATTAAGGACAATTGATTCAATACGTCTTTTCGATAAGGTAAATATACTTACAAAGGGAGGACCTGCAAATTCAACAGCAACAATAACTCAGTACATCTATCAATATGGTGTTAAGGGATTGAAGGTAGGTTATGGTTCAGCTGCTTCACTTATCATGGTAATGATTGTTCTTATTCTTGCAGTATTTCATATAAGACAGATTTATGGAAAGAATGAGGAAGAAAAGTATTAATGAGGGGATATAGATGATTATGATAAAAGAAGACAGAATAAATATAACAGCACATGCAGGATGTATGAACACAAAAATGGATAGCATTGAATCTGTAGAATCTGGAATTAAAAATGGAGCAGATATTATAGAAATAGATCTTAATATAAAAGATGGAAGGCTTATATTAAGTCATGATATTCCAAAAGATAATATGGAATATGAAAAGTTTGAAAAAGTTCTGGACATAATGAATAAGTATGGAAATGCTGAACTTAATATTGATGTTAAGGATGTTTCTGTACTTGAAGCATTAAAAGATATGATTTTGAAGTATGAATTAATGGACAGGATATTTCTTACTGGACTTACTTATGAAAATATTTCAGATAATAAAGAAAAGCTTTATGGTTTTCGATATCTTGTAAATCTTGATGAAAGTGATTTAAAAAGGATTTTCATTTCTGGAAATAGTCGTAATCTAGATGATTTTGGATTAAAAAAAATCAGTGATAGTAAAGCTATAGGAGTGAACTTGAATTATAAATTAATATCTTCAGATATTGAAATTGCAGAAGAATTTAGAAAAAGAGATTTTCAGGTTCATGTCTGGACAGTTGATAAATTAGAAGATATGAAAAAATTACTGAAGTATAATATAAATTCAATTACAACAAACAAAGTTGATTTATTAAAAGAGTGTATAAATTCATATTGCCAATATAAATAATATGCGAATATATTAGAGGATAAAAATATGAAAGGAATTTTAAAAAGACAATTAACAATTTTAAAAAAAGATGAAAGCACACATAAAAAAATAAATATTACTATAGAAGATGAAGCAGAAAGATTAGAAATTAAATTTCGATATAATCCAAGAGTTACAACTGATGAAAATGATATAAATAATTCGTTTAAAAAAGAGATATGTGAGATGACAGAAGAAGAAAGGATATTTCTTAAAAACAGATATTTAAATGGTCAAGAAATTCTTAAAAATCTTGCAACACTTTCACTTTATCATGATGGAGATTATATTGGATGTGGTCACAGGGGATGTAGTGAAGAAAAAATAATTCTTTCTAAGGAGAAAAGCAGCCCAGGTTATAAAAAGATTTCAGATATTAAAGGAAAATGGGAAATGATAATATCACTTCATGGAATAAATACTGATATTATGAATATTTCACTTGAAGCAGAATGGATGTGACTACAGAAACAAACCTGATTTCAGTAAGTAAATTGGGTTTGTTTTAAATTATGGGAATTTTGGATTAAGGAAAGGGAAAATAAATATGAGTTATAGATGGATGAAGATTCAAACACATGTACATACTAAAAATTCAGATGGAAGCGATACATTAAAGGATATGGCATATGAAGCAGGAAAAAATGGCACAGATATAATTTTTCTTACAGATCACAATACTATGTATGGATACGAAGATGTTGAAAATATATATAAGGAAACGGGGATCAAAATAATAAAGGGAATTGAATACACAACATTTTATGGACACATAATAGCAGTTGGAGCCCCATATTTTAGATGGGAAACTTTGAGAGATGATTCTCTAAATGAACTTGCAGACCATGTACATAAATATGGAGGAATAATAGGAATTGCACATCCTATGGCAATTGGGAATCCAGTATGTACTGGAGGAAGATATAAATTTAGAAATACTGATTTCAACAAGATAGATTTTATGGAACAGTGGCATGGTATAATGAATAAACACAATGAACATGAAAAAAATAGAATATTCTGGATGAAGAGAGCAGAAGAAAAATACAAGATAACAACTTTATATGGAGGAGATTTTCATAAAAAGGAACAATTCAATGAAAGCGGAACTTTTAACTGGATACTTATAAACGAATTAAATGAAATTGAATCTGCATCAATGGAAGCAATAAAATCTGGAAGAATAATCATGTCTAGAGGACCTTTTATTGATTTATGTGTTAAAAAAGGAGAGAAAGAATATAGTACAGGAAATCAGATTAATATCCATAAAGATGAAAAGATTGTTTTTAAGATTGATATAGGGAACATAAAGAATAGTGATAATTTTAAAATTTATCTAACCAATAGCGTTCATGAAAATTTGAATGTAAATATTGACAAAAAAATTATTTCTATGCATGAACAAGTTCATATGAATAATAATATAAAAGTTATTAGAAAGTTTATTGAAATAAGTGTAGATGAAAAAGTTATATGGATTAGATTGGAAATTAGGGAAAGGAAGAGTGGAAAACTTATGGCAGAAACTAATCCAATATATTTTAATCATATTTAAATATGATTCATTTTTGTTAAGAAAATAGATTGTATAATACAATTTAAATTATAAATATAGACAATATTTTTCAAGCAGTTCATAATAGATATTTTAAGTATTAAAAATGTTCATTATAATTGTACATATATATTCTAAATATAATCTTAGTCAGACATGAGATTTTGAAGGGATTGATAAAAATGCTTTATTTAAAGGTGAAACAAAAGTTAGAAGATATGATAAATGAAGGCATTTATTCAAAAGGAGATAGACTTCCATCAGAACCTGTTCTTGCAAAACAGTTTAATGTTTCAAGGTCTACATTAAGAGAAGCTATAAAAATTCTTCAAAGACAGGGAATTTTGACTTCAAGAAATGGAGCAGGAACTTATGTAAACAGAAATACTGCAATAGTAAGTGATTCATTGAATGTGCTTCAAAGCACAGAAAAATTAATTGGAAATTCGGGATTTTCTGTTATGCAGTCACAGATGAGAACATACAAGGAAAAAATGAAAAATGAATGGAAAGAAAAACTTAATTGTGATGGAAATGCAGTGATAATTGAAAGAATTAGAAATAATGAGGATAGAGATTTTGCATATACATTCAATATAATTCCAGAACATATAGCAGGAAATTTTTTCGAAAATGGTGTTACAGGCTCTCTGCTTTTATTTTTGAAAGAAAATTTAGATATAAACATAAGTTATTCAGTAAGTGAAATTTGTATTCCAGATGGGAAAGAGGTATTTGATGAAAAAGCAGTAAAGAAATTAGGCAATAAGACAATATTGTTAAAACAGCTTCATTTTAATGACAAAGATGAACCAGTCTTTTATTCATATGATTATATGAACAATAATCATGTAAAACTTTTTGTAAGAAGAGACAGGGAATAATAAATTGAAAATACTTTTAATAATGGTATAAAATTCAATAAAAAGAATCCGATAAATATTATAATTAATATTTTAAGGAGGTACTGTCATGAATACTGTTACAGGTTTTGCTCGTTTGACTTTGTCAGAATCATCATTAAAAAAATCAAAAAATAAAAAGAACAGTAGATATTCCTTTTCAAAAAACAAAAAGAAAAGTACAAGTGATTTTCAGTCAGCAAAATATTTAAGTAAGATTGCTGCGGCTAAGTCACAACAACAGCTTGAAAATATTATGGGATCGTTAAAAGCAGAAGCATTAAAAGCTAAGAATTGTGAAAATTCGGCTGTCATTATAGCCGGTATAAATAAAGTAAAAGGAAAAGTTCAAACAAAAATAAATAATCTTGCTATTGAAAAAGCAATTGCTAGAAAGAGAAAAGAAGCTCAGCTACAAAACAAAATTGAAGAAAGTAAAAGAAAAGGAAAGATATTGAAAGTTAGAAAAAGAGCAAGGAAGAGACAAGAAAGTTTGGATATATATGAAGGCGCAAAAAATGATGCAGAGTTACAAAAAAATAATCAAAATGCCAGCTATGATGAAAACAATAGTTATGATATAAGCAAGTATACAGGGAATTCTGTGGGAGAAAATCTTGACAAAATTGCTTCTGATGATAAGGCATCTGATACAGGAGAATCTACAGTAGATGCTTCTGTATAAAGGTTTATAATATTTTTGAATAAGTTAAAGAAATATGAGTAGAAAATGCAGAAGAGAGTTATGTATAATATCTTGTGCATTTTCTTTTGTTTGATTTAAAACTGATGTAGAAAACTTATTGTTAAGAAAAATATGTATATGATATAATTTAAAAAAGTGAAAATATTTTTACCAAAGATAAAAATTAAAAGGATAAAAAGATTATAGAAAAGTTAAACGATTTTTATTCTGTGTTATATTAATATAATATGCTGTTGACATATTATATATATGTTAATAGAAGAAATGATAAGGTTGTGTTACGAATGGAAGAATTAAGAAATGCAGTGAGTGAAGTAGCTGAAGATAAGATAATAAAAGCTGTAATAAGCAATAAAATTAATAAAAATGTGAAATATAATAAAATAGTGTTTATGTTAAAAGAAAATAAAGGAAAGGAATATTATCAAATAGAAAAATTTACAGATAAGCAGGTATTTCATGAAAACATAAAATCAAATGAATTTATGAAAAAATTTGAAGAAATTATCTGTAATGGCTATAAACAGGCAGAAGCGTGGTCAGAAAATATCTCTTATAATTTGAGAATTTCCAAAAAGGGAAAGGTTCATCTTGGAAAGAAAAAAAGCAGTAATGAAAAAATGGCGAAAAAGAGTCACAATAAAGAAAAAAATTACATATTAAAAGAAGGAATGATAATTGAACCTTTAATAGATCTTGGGATTTTTACGAGAGAAGGAAAAGTTGTCAATTCTAAATATGATAAATATAAGCAGATTAATAGGTTTGTTGAAATAATTGATGATGAAATAAAGAAAAATGATTATAAAGAATTAACTATACTAGATTTTGGATGTGGAAAATCATATCTTACATTTGTACTTTACTACTATTTTGTAAAGATAAAGAACATAAATGTAAAGATGATAGGTCTTGATTTAAAGGAAGATGTAATTAAAAAATGTAATGAAATTGCAAAATCATATAAGTATGACAATCTTCATTTTGAACTTGGAGATATAAATGGATTTAAGTATAATAATAAAGTTGATATGGTAATAACTCTTCATGCCTGTGATACTGCTACTGATTATGCTTTATATAATGCTATAAAGTGGAATGCGAAGATGATATTTTCAGTACCTTGCTGTCAGCATGAACTGAATAGTCAAATGAAAAGTGATAAATTATCAATATTAACAAAATATGGTATAATACAAGAGAGAGTAGCGGCTCTTATGACTGATGCTATTAGAGGTAATATCCTTCAATATTGTGGTTATAAAACGCAGCTCCTTGAATTTATAGATATTGCACATTCACCTAAAAATATATTGATAAGAGCATGTA
>NZ_CAKVKB010000114.1 GCF_934754915.1 uncultured Clostridium sp. | reverse complement strand
ATTCTTCTCCTTTTTCACAATTTTTTATATTATATCATGACCGAATAATTACTGTCTAATTAATTATAACCAATCCACTTATGAGTTTCTTCATTTTTAAGCTTTTCTTCACTAATAATTTGTTTTAAATCATTTTCTCTCATATAATATCCTAAGTATCCTTCCTATATCAACTTTTATCTGTCCATATATAATTTGCCCTTTATACTTCGGTGTAAAAACTATGTGATATTTATAATTCAATTTGCTATGTCATTAACGCACATACCTCATTGTACTTTGTAGGATTGATGAGGAAAACTACTACTATTATTTATTCTGCTCACAACTATAAGCATTCTGAAACTACAAGTAAAATCTGTTGTATTCATAAATACAATAAAGACTTTCTATGATAAAAAATTCATAGAAAGCCTTTGTTAATTAGTATTCACAGATTCTTTTTCACATTATCATTTTATTACTATTTTGCAGCTTCATATGATGCATTTTCTGGTTTAACTTCTTTTAATATACTTGGATCGCAATATGAATCAAAGCTTGGCACATTATCAATATTACCAGCTTCATGCATATATTCAGCCATATCGTTCACTGCTGCTGCAAATGTATCATCAAATATGTTTTCATAAGTATTCTGAACCATTATAGAATGTATTGCATCTTTATCGTTATTTAATTCCTTTGCAATAATTTCTGAGCATTCATCTAGATTTTCATTTATATAATCTGTAGCTTTTGTCATAGCCTTAACTAGTTTAATACAAGTATCATGATTTTCATTATAATAGTCTTCTGTAACTTGAAATGTAGAATAAAAATTCAACCAATCAACATCTCCAGTTTTTTCTGGAAAATATGATTTAACACCTGTAAAAAGTAAAGTACCTCCGCTTTGTATTGCTTGGCTCATATATGGTTCCCAACAAGCCATCATATCAATAGAACCATTTTGTAATGCAGCAACCTGTTCAGATGGAGAAAGATAAACAATATTAATCTTGCTTAAATCTACATCCATTTCCTTGCACATATTTTGAATTGCTAACATAAATCCTGCTCCATTCATTATACCAAGTGTCTTCCCCTCTAAATCCTTCGCACTTTTAATAGTTTGTCCCGGTGCTAAAATTAATCCTTGAGTATTAGAAGTTTTGCTGTTAGTCATAAGTGTTTTTAATTTTACTCCTTGCGCTGCAACTTCTGTACATGTATACTGTGATTCTGCAGACACAGGCGCTTCTCCGCTTGCAATGTAGGCTGGTAAATCAGAACTAGATTCGATTAGTACATTTGTTACATCAAGTCCTTCATCTTCAAAATATCCTTTATTTTTGGCTATTATTAACTGAGCTGCTTCTTGGGGATCAGTTATGCCGTAAATAGTAACTGGAATTAGTTTACCTGATTCTGCTTTTTCAGTATTTTCTGTACTGCCTGCATCTTTGGCATCTGTTCCTCCACATCCTACCAAAAACATTAAACTTGTTATGGTAGCAATAACCATTGCAATAACTTTTTGTGATAATTTTTTAATTTTCATACTAACTACACTCCTTATTATATATTTCATCTACAATAAACAATTATTTTTCAATTGCATTACTGATATCAGTCTTCCATTTTAAAACAATTTTTTCTACAAATTGAATTATTGCAAACATAATAATATATATTAATCCAATCATGATAATTGCCAAAAACATGTCATCCATTTTGAACCACTGCTTTGCATTTATTATCATATATCCTAACCCCTTAGATGCTCCTAACATTTCAGAAACCATTAAAGCTCCAAAAGTCATTGCCAGAGTTACCTTCATTCCAACAAAAATATTTGGTATTGCATTTGGCAGCATGACTTTTGTGAATATCTGCCATTGGCTTGCGCCAAGCGATATAGCTGCTCGTATTAAAACTGGTGGGGTATTTTTTAACCCGTCTATTATGTATGGAAGCATTGTCATGAAAGTACAATATGCAATTAAGCCGACCTTAGATACTTCTCCTATCCCAAACCATATAATAATTATTGGTAAAAGAGCATATGGTGGTATAGGTCCTAATAAATTTATAATTGGTGAGAACCATGCTTCAATTATTTTTTGGTTCGCAAAAATAATTCCTACAATTATAGCTAAAACTCCACCTATAATAAATCCAATTAATATACGTCGTATAGAAACTGATGCGTGTAACGCCAAAGTTCCATCACTAATATATTCAAAAGCTTTTTTTATGATATCTGTAGGGGCAGGCAAAAACTTTTTATTGAACCATTCATGACTACGATTCATCTGAGTAATAATCTGCCAAATAGTAAAGAAAGTAATGAGTGAA
Organism: uncultured Clostridium sp.; assembly: GCF_934754915.1. GTDB lineage: Bacteria > Bacillota > Clostridia > Clostridiales > Clostridiaceae > Clostridium. The sequence goes on along the minus strand of NZ_CAKVKB010000114.1, from coordinate 8,381 downwards.
ATAATATTAAGTATTAATTCTTTTTTATTTCGTTTCTTTTTTTTCATATCTGCCACCTCAATCGCTTGTTAACGGTATATCTCCTAACCTTTTTTCAAAGAATTCAATGTATTTCAAAAACTGTTTTGATTTGATATCTCTAGGTCTTTCTATGTCAATTTTTACATCACAGTCAACAGCGGCATTTTTAAGAACTATGACTCGATCAGCCAAATAAACAGCTTCCTGCACTGAATGAGTGATAAAAAATATTGTTATTTTAGTTTCTTCAAAAATATTTAGAAGCTCTCTTCGCATATTTTCTCTAGTCATTGCATCTAAAGCTCCAAGTGGTTCATCCATTAGAATAATTTTAGGTTCATTAGCCAAAGCCCTTGCAATTCCAACTCTTTGTGCCATTCCACCTGAAAGCTGACGTGGATAATAATCTTCCATTCCGCTTAAGCCAACCATATTAATGTATTTTTCAGCTATTAATTCACATTCTTTATTCCCTTTATGATTAAGCTTTGGCCCCATTATTATATTCTTTTTTACAGTAAGCCAGGGCATAAGTGCATGCTCCTGAAATACCATACCAACTCTACCATTTGCCTTTGTTACCTTTTCACCCAATATATCAATTTCACCTTCTGTAGGTTTAATATAGCCAGATATCAAATTCAAAAGAGTAGATTTTCCACATCCTGAAGGTCCTAGCACACATACAAATTCATTTTCCATTACATCAATATTTATATTTCTTAATACATATTGGCTTTCTCCATCATTAATGGTCTCATATTTTTTGCTTAAATTCTTAATTTCTATTGATTTTTTCTTATTGATATCTAGTGAATTATCCATTATAAGCAACTCCTATTTCTGTATTTATTCTTCAAATCCCATATCTACTCTTTTCTTTATCATTTCAGCAAGCATTTCTGCAGTTTGGTCTGGTCCAACAAAACTTGAATCAATCATAATCTGACGCCCAGTTATTGTTGATGCAGTCATTCCTGTATAATATTTATGATAGTTATCTCTGGCCTTATCAACCTCTGCAATCATTTCTTTTGCTTTCAGCTCATCCATGCCAAGAACTTCTACACAATTCTTTAATCTCTTCTCATATGGAGCATAAATAAAAATATTAATAGTATTTTTTAAATGTCTTAGTATATAATCTGAACATCTTCCAACAATAATACATGACTTGTCATATGTAGCTATTTCAGATATTACACACTGCTGAATACTAAAAAGATAATTCTGAATTTTGGGAGTTCCAAGGCCTAATGGATATTTCATTTTTGAATATGATTTTTCATCATAATCACTTAATTCTTCTGCTGTTTTGTTTAACTCTTTACTTGCGATTTCCAACAGGTCTCTATCATAATATTCAATCTGTAAAATTTCAGATAATTTTTTTGCTATAGGTCTTCCTAAACTACCAAATTGCCGCTGAATTGTTACAATGTAATTTTTATTTGACATATATACACTCTTCTTTCTTACAAATTTTAAAAATTTCTTGTATCAGAAATTAATGAATAAGCTTCAGGCCTGCGGTCCTTCATGTAAGAAAGCATCATGGCATTATCCTTTATACATGAATCAATATCAATATCTGCATAAATGATTTCCTCATCATGACCTGCTGCTGCAAGAACATTTCCTCTTGGACCAATAATTCTGCTTTCACCATTCAATGTAGAATCTCCCTCTACACCACATCTATTTGAGCAAACCATGAAAACATGATTTTCTACTGCTCTGGCTCTTGTATTAATTTCCCATATATCAGCTTCTAAATTTCTCCATGCAGCTGAATCAAAAATGATGTTGCTTCCCATAAGAGATAAAACTCTTGCTGTTTCTGGGAATGATGTATCATAACAAATCATGTGACCTGCTTTACACATTGGCATATCAAATGTACCGTATTCACATGTAATACTTTCACGCCATGTAAGTTTTTCTAGTCCCCATACATGTATTTTCCTATATATGCTTACAATTTCACCTTCTGGAGATATTGCTACTTGAGAATTGTATAGCCTTCCAGGCACACTGCTCTTTTCAGAAATACCTGTAACAATATATAATCCTGTTGATTTTGCCACCTTACATAAATAATTTGTAGATGGTCCTGGAATATGCTCTGAAATTTCATAATATTTTTCTCCAAGTATAGTTGGACTATATCCTGTTGTTGCTAATTCAGGAAAGCATATAGCAAGTGCCCCCTTCGAAGATGCCTCTTTACAAATATCTGACATCTTTTTAAGATTTGCTTTTGTGTCACCTAGTACACAATCCATGTTTACTGCTGCTACTTTAAAAATTTTTTTATTCATTGTTATTTCCCCTCTCTTTTACATCCAATATGGTTCATCCCATATTTTTAATTTAGTTCCAATTTTCTTTTTTTCTGCTATCTTAAATAGGTTATATGCCCATGCAAGATCGAATAAAACTTGTCCACTTGTAACAAAAATTTCTTTTGTATCATTACTTTGTCGTCTATCTTTTTTTCCTCTGACAACATCACCAAGACTAATTTGATCAGCCAACCCCTTAAGCCTGCCTTCTTCCATTAATTTATACATTTTTCCCCAACCATTGTTAGCCTTTAATATACCGCCAGCTTGTAAGGCTTCATCATAATAGGCCATATGCATTTTTGTATTGTCAAAACATAAATGATTTGATAACCAAAAATCATCATCTGCTTCAATTGGAGATGTCAAAAGAACACTTGCTCCTTTTTTTATCCATTCATTTTTTATAAATAAAGGTTCCTTTGGAGATGCTGCAATGCTTACAATATCGCCTTGTGATATACAATCTTCCATTGATTCTATTGCTACTGCATCTATCCCTGTTTCTTCAGTAACCCAGTTAGCAAACTCTTTGGTATGTTCCATATGTACTGATTTACAAATTACCTTTTTTATGTTAGGCATAACTGCGTATATAGCAAGAATTGTTGCTTTTTGTACAGGACCTACCCCAATAACACCTACTGTTTTACTATCGCTGCTTCCAAAATATTTCAGAAATACACCTGGAATTGAACCTGTTCTCATGGAACTGATTAGATTCCCAGACATATAGCAAATGGGCTCACATGTTTCTTTATCATTTAGTGTTATCATTAAAACTGATCGTGGCAGACCACACTCTTTAGGGTTTTTAGTATTTGAGCCATACCACTTTTCACCGCAAATTGCAAAATCTCCGCCTAAATATGCAGGCATTGCAATAAATCTTCTTTCTGGACCAGCAATTGGCATATTGCGGAATGATGTCTCTTTTGGGAAGACTATAGATAAACCATGATCATTGTGACTCAATCCGCCCATAAGATAATCCCCATCGCATAAGAGTCCAAAAACTTCTTCACATGTAGCAACACACTTTGAAGCATCTAGAACGCCTACTTGTAATAAATCTTCCTCTGATAAATACAAAAATTGTGTCTTACTCATAAATTAAACCTCCTATATTAAATAGCTTCATAATAATTTTTAAATATTTCTTTGACCGGAACTGATTTACTTCCTGTCAATATATTTTTAACCAAATTCTCCTGCTTGAATTTTTCAAGACTTTTTTCTGTAACTTTATAAAATTTAGCTATAAGCTTTTCTTCAGAAAATTTTTCTGGATTGTCAAAATCACCTTTAGCATGAAAAACTTCCTCAATTATAGTTTCACCATTCTTTTTTGTTATTTCTACACGCCCCCCTCTAATATCCGGAAGCATCGTATTATATTTATCATCTTCCATTAGATAAATATGGGATGAAAGTTCTTTTATTTCTGAATTTTTTATTCCCTCTGCAACATCTTCAGGATAAAGCTTTCCTTTTATAATAAGAGTTGCAATTGAAACTGGAATTGAAAATTTTGCAGCTAATTCAGTTGAAACTATCTGACTTGTTAGTCTAGCAGCTTTTTTATATGTATAAATATATATTTCTTTTATTTCATCTTTCTTTAGTCCCTTCTTAAGCTGATTTTCTATTACATCTGCAAATGGATGAATAAATCTACATCCAGTATGTACCTTAAAATAATTTTTTGCTAAATACCACTGATCTCCAAGATCCTTACTTAAATTTTCTTCAACAACTTTAGCACCTATCACTTTGTCATATATACTGCGTATGAGCTCCTCGCTGCTTTGTACATTTTCTGTAGTCATATATAAAGCATTTTTTGCATTAACAGCTGCAATACCTGGATAATAGTCATGTAAAGCACTTCCATCAAAAACAGACTGCCATGTTGAAACTTCTGGAAGCGATTCACATGTCATCAAATAATTCGTAAAATCCTGTTCTGAAAGTTCAAATAACATTCCCTCTACAGTTGCAGCACCTGAAATCATCACTGTTCCATGACCTAAAATATCATTTGAAAATCTAATTGAACTTCCCCAGCGTGATGCAATCTCATATGCACTCACAAAAAGCTTTAGAGCTTCTCCATAAGATATATCTTTGCTTTCCATTTCTTGTAATAAAATAGGAACAATGTGACTTGCCGGATGACCTACAGCAAATCTATTTCCCTCATATAGCTCAGTAGACACCATAGCAGCTGTACTTTTTAAAATTTTTGCATTTGTATCTGGTGGTAATTTTTTATCACCTAAACCATTTAAAATACAGCCGATTGAATCCAGCAGAATCCATTTTGCTCTTACAATTACATCTTCTGGTATATCATCGTATGTAAGTTGAGTTATCCATTTAACCTGATTATCAATCTGTTTTTTCATATTATTCATGTTATTTCCTCCAACAACAAAAAAGAAGCTACTCTTTTTATAACATGAGTGGCTCCTTTGCCATTATTCTATTTATTTTTTCATAATGTTTATTTAGATTATGCGATTTAAATTGCATTTATGTTTTTTGTTGAATTCAGTCTAACTCGAACATAATCGAATGTCAAATTGCTAAAATTTAATTAAAAGTTTTTTCTATACCTTTATGATATACTTAGAAAAGAATCATACCTAACGTATTTGTAATTCTTTACTTACCTCATTTGCCTTAATAAATTCTATGAATTTTCTAGCTGCTACTGATAGATCACTAAAATTTTTCCAAATAATCACTGAACTAGTTGTTAAATTTGGATTCATAATTTCTTTCACTGCTACGCAGCTATTATCTAATATAAATTGTGCAGACTTAGGGCATAACATAATTCCCAAACCATTTTTTACAAGAGATGCTCCATTTACTAAAGATGAATACCAACAGATTACTTTCGGTTCTGTTCCAATCATTTCAAACCATATTTTAATCTGCTTTTCATGCATACCACGTGAGGGTACTATAAGCCATTCATCTTTAAGCTCGGAAAGATCTATAATTTTTTTGCTTTTTTGTGATAATACATTTGTATTTGGAATACATGCAATCCATGAATCCTCTTGTAACCTGATTTTTTCATAATATTGGCTATTTACTGGCTCACGAATTATTCCTATATCCAGTAATCCATTATCGACTAAGCGTATAATTTCATCTGAATTATTATTAACTATCTGATAAGTAATATCTGGATATAATTTATGAAATGAAGCTATCCATTTTGGTAATTTTTCAGCACTAAATGTTTCTATCGTACCAATTCTTATTTTTCCAGCAATTCCATTATATTTTTCATCAATTTGGTTTTTAGTTTCCTCAATAAGAGAAATAATCTCTTGTGCGCGTTTCTTAAAAAAATATCCTGCATCCGTTAATTTCAATCTTCCATTATCACGAATAAAGAGATCTACACCAAGTTCCTCCTCAAGCTTTTTTAATTGACGGCTTAATGGAGGCTGTGATACATGAAGTTGTATTGATGCTTTAGAAATATTTTCATATTCAGCTATTTCTAAAAAGTATTTAAAATCTTTAATATTCATATTAACTATTCCTTTTTGGTATATTTTTTACTTTATTATATATTTTTTGTTTTTTTGTTGCAATATGTCTAATATTTAAATTTATTTCCTTTATATTTTCTTAACTTACATAAAGTTAAAATATCATCAGATCTTATCACATGAAAATTATATGAATTAAAAAACTTATTTTGTACTAATTTTCTTTCCTTTTTAGTTTGAATAAACTGCAGCTACTTTCCATGCTTTCCGCAATCTAAATATTTATCTCTTAATATTAGAATTATTTAATTAAATAAAGGTCGTAATATAGCTTTCTTTATATTACGACCTTTATCAGTAAAGCTAATCATCTATTTTCTTATTTTATGATCTTCACCATTATACTTGAATTTATTCCAATCGCTACTGCTATACATATAACTAGACGTATAACTGAATGAATCTTTATGTTTACTTTTTATAAAGCAAATATTATTTCGTATATAGTAAATTTTATATGCTGTTAATTTCAAATATTAAAAATCATTTTTAATATTTTTCTAACATAATAACTTCAAAAATTATAGTTTTAATTTTCCGACTATAAACTAATATTCATATAATATATATGCATATTTTTAGTGGGAATAGTGGGATTATATGTTTAAGCGCTGATATTCCTGCATTTAAGAGCTACTTTTTATATTACAACCTGGGAATATAAATGGGAACGAATTTAATAGTAACATATCCACTTTTTATGTGAAATTATTTACCAACTTATAAAATGTATTTCTTTTTAGCTTTAATATATACATAGCTTCTTTAGCTGTTATTTCTCTATTTTTCCATCTAGCATAAACTTCATTCCAATTTTCAGGATAATCTATAGGTTTTCTCCCTCTAAATTTCCCTTCTCTTTTTGCTATTGCAATTCCTTCTCTTTGTCTTTCTAAAAGATTTGCTCTTTCAAATTCATTAATAGCTCCGATCATTGTAAGCATTAATTTTCCTGTTGGTGTACTTGTATCTAAATTTTCTTTTATACTTATTAAATGTATCTTCTTATTTTCAAGTTGCTCCACAATATTCAATAAATCCTTAGTACTTCTTGCTAATCTGCTAAAATCCCAAATATAAATATAATATATAATTGAAAGTTTTATTTTTACATTTGTTTATTTAGCTTCTTAAGCCATGCAAATAAATGTTTATAAATGCTCTATATAAACTCTATATAAACAATTATTCTATTTTTTATATTGTTTGTTTGAAGTGTGCTCTAATTAAATAATATACTCTACCTACATTCTACAACCCTTACATAATCATCACCTTCATTAACTTTTTTCTTATATAAAACAACTCCACCATCTTTGATAATGTCATTAGTTGCTATTAATTCTACATTTTGTTTTTTTAAAATATCTAATACTTCCTTATTAGGATGTGAATCTTTAGATCTTCCAAATCTCATATTATTATGTGAAATTATAGCCTTTTCAGGGTTTATTTTTTTTACTATTGATGCATTTAAATTATTTTTGCTACCATGATGCGGTACCTTTAAATAATCACATTCTATTTCTTTAGAATGATTGTTTATTATTTGTTTCAAAATAATTTTATCTACATCACCTGTAAATAATATGCTTTTTTCATAATTAAACTTACAAACAACACTTGCTTGATTACTGTTTAACTCATATTGATCAATTATTCTTTTTAAATTTAATCTATTAGGATTATCTATAAATTTTTCTATGTTATTTATATTATGTATAAAAAATTCCTTTACAAAACCTTTTTTATCAAAATTTATATTCATTTCCAATTCATCTTCTTCTCTACTCGGTTTAATAATCAATTCATCAATTTCAGGAATATCATTATATACAGAATTTTCATTTTGCATATAAATCTCAAATATCTTTTTATATTTTTCATTAAAGCAATTACTTATTCTAATCATATCCTTACTGTCAATATAATTATAAGAAGCATCATTAATATTTATTGGGTTAAAAAACATTATATGATTACATAGTAATTTCCCATCATATGCAAAATCAATTATTTTTTTAAATTTATCATTAGCCTTTTTCAAAACTTTTTGATTAGATACCAACTGCTGTAAATATGTAATTATCTCTTTTATATTATCAGCTTCATCCATACCTCTTAAATTAAGCAAGAATTTAGCAATTAATACTATCTCATTTTGATATAATGGCAATGTTATTCTATCTATATTTTCAAAATAACTTCCAATAAAATATTTAAATCCTCCAATATGATCACTATGGCTATGCGTTAATATTAAATGGTATTTATTCGAATTATATTTATCTAAAACTTTTGTTATATCTTCTACTCCATTTCCTAAATCAATTATAAATTTTAAATTATTATAGTAGCATTCCTTAGGACTTACAATAAAACAATCTCCTTGTCCTACATTTACCACATCAACTAAATTCATCATTTTACCTCACTATAT
>NZ_CAKVKB010000113.1 GCF_934754915.1 uncultured Clostridium sp. | reverse complement strand
ATAATATTAGTAATAAAAAAATTTTCTGAAAATATATTTATATAAGGATCATATATAGGAATTTAAGGGGTGTGAGTATATATTGAATCCTTATGAAATTTTAGAAATTGATAATACTGCTTCACCAGAAGAAATAAGAAAAAAGTATCAGTATCTTGTAGAAGAGTATACTTTGAATCAGGATGAAACAACACAGGAAAAGCTGGAACAGCTGAATAAAGCATATGATATGCTTATTAATTCTAATAATATGTATGCAGAAATAAGGAAACTGATAGAAAATAAGAATTTCCTGCTTGCAGAATCAAGGCTTAATATGATAAATGATAGAACAAGTGCTGAATGGAATTATCTTGAGGGGTTTGTATGTGTTCAAAAGGGATGGTTTGAAACTGGATTGAATTATATACGTAAGGCATTGGAGCTTGATCCAGGCAATACTGAATATATGAGCAGTATGAACACACTTCAATCAAGAATTCTTGAGTATGCTACTAAATATGCTAATCAGGGAGTAAGACCAACAGCCAGAAACAATATGAATGCATGTGGCGGCGGAAATAATGGAGGAATGTGTTAAATAACACAATTAAAATAATTACACAATAAAGGGAGTTGCAAAGTGGTTTGTTTATTGCAGCTTCTTTTTTTATCCAAGTATTTTTTATTTGAATATATATTATGATTATTTAAAGTGATATAATATTCAAGCGTATGTACAACTTAAATTGACTTTTGGAGGTGGATTAAATGAAAATATCTGAGCTAGAAAATATTGTGATGAAAAATTCATCAAAGATAAATATTACAAGAGGACAGGAATTATCAAAGAATAAATTTTTTGATATAGATATTCGTAAAGTGGATGAGTTTTATAATATTTATGGGACTTTTAAAAGTAATGACAGTCTAAAAAGATGTAAGCCTCATTTGAGAATAGACTTGAAAAATAAAAAGGTTGTATTTACAAAATGCAGCTGCAGCATATTTGAGGAAAATGATTTGGATGGAAGAATTTATATGTGTGAACATCTTACAGCAGCAGGAATGAAGTTTATCCAAAGTATAAAGAAAAGACTAAAAGCAAAGCATAAAATCAGTGAAAGACCTGATAAGAAAATAATAAAAGAATTAAAAGATATATATGAAACGATTAACATAAATAATATGAAAATTTATGATGAAAAGGAAAAAATTAATATAAATATTTCATTAAAACAATCAAAGGAAGAAAAAGAAAATTTGTTTTATGTGAGTATGCATATGGGAAACTCAATTATGTATACTATAAATAATATTAAGGAATGTATTTTTGCTATAAAAGATAAAAAAGAATATTCTATTGGAAAAGGTTTTATTTATAATTATAAAAAATATTATTTTAGTAAAGAAGATGAAAAAGCATTAGACTATCTTTATGAATTTTTAATGATAAGCAGTGATGAAAATAAGAATTTTATTAAAATACATTCCAACATATTACGAAAATTTCTTGAAAATTTTAATGGTAGACAGATTAAATTTACATATAATTATCAAAATTATACAAGCAAGATTTTAAAAAATAATCTTCCTTTATCTTTTACAATGAAAAAATAAATGGCGAATATATTATTACAACCAAAAAAGTATTTCCTGTTCCTTTAAATAATAATATGGACTTGTTTTTGTATGACAGAAATATTTATATTCCTTCTTTTGAGCAGATCAATCTTTACAGGGTATTATATGAAAACCTAAAGAAAAATAATAAAATAGTATTAAAAAGTGATATCTCAGATGAAGAATTCAATATATTAAATAAAGTAATTACATCAATATCACAAAATGTTTTTTATGATGAAGCTGTTATTGAAAAAATTAATGAGGGCTTAAAAATAGAGTTTAATTTTTCAAGAGAAAATGGAAAATCAATATGCAGAGTTTCTATAAAGAGCAGTGTCTTAGAAATGGATTATTGTCAGGCTTTGAAAATAAATAATGATAATATGAATGTATCAAAAAAATTAAATGAAATTGAAAGAATTTTAAACAGATATAGGTTTTATTATAAAAATGAAGTATTTCAGTTTCTAGGGAATGATGAAGAATATTATGAATTTCTAAAAAGTGGAATGAACAAAATAGGCGAGACAGGAAATGTATTTACTGACATAGATTGTTCAAAATATTTTAAATTAAATAATGGAAATTTTAAGGAATTTTCAATAAGGAAAAATTCAAAAGGAAAATTTGATTTTCATATGGGACTTGAAAATATACAGTCTTACGAACTTAATCATATTGCACAAGCTTACAAGGAAAAGAAGAGTTTTATAAAACTTGAAAATGATACATTTATAAATCTTGAAAGCAGTGAAATAGAAAATGTTATGAAAATAATTGAAACTTTAAATTTAGATATAATAAGAGGTGCTGATAAATTTGAATTATCCTTTAACAAACTGTATTATCTAAAAGACAAAATTGAAAATGGAAAAATATACAGCGAAAATAAAGACAGATTATTAAAGCTGTTTGATTCAATAGAAAATATGAAAGACAAGATATATGAAGTGCCTGAAAAATTAAAATGTACACTGAGACAGTATCAAAAGGAAGGATATGAATGGTTTAGAAATTTGAAAAGTCTTGGTCTTGGAGGAATACTTGGTGATGAAATGGGACTTGGGAAGACAATACAGACAATTGCATTTCTTGCTTCACAAGAAGAAGGAACATCAATTGTTATTGTTCCAACTTCATTATTATATAATTGGAATGAGGAATTTAGGAAGTTTGCTCCAGATTTAAGAGTAGGAATTGTTCATGGGAAAATAAATGAAAGGAAGAAGATTATTGGGAATTATTTCGATTATAATGTTATATTAACTACATATGGAACATTGAAAAATGATGCTGAGTCTTATATGGGGATAGAATTTAATAATATGATACTTGATGAAGGACAGAATATAAAAAATCATAAGGCACAGATAACAGGCATAATAAAGAATTTAAATGCTTTAAATAGGTTTATTTTAACAGGAACACCTATAGAAAATAATCTTGAAGAATTATGGTCTTTGTTTGATTTTATTATGCCGGGATATTTATATAGTAATAGTGAATTTAAAAATAAATTTGTAAGAAATGATTCTAATATTGATGAATTGAAAATTCTCATAAAGCCTTATATTCTTAGAAGGACTAAAAAAGAGGCAATATTTGATATGCCGCAGAAACATGAAGAGAAGGTCCTGGTTGAAATGCCAGAACAGCAGAAGAATATTTATTATGGATTTGTAAATAAAATACAGGAAAATATAAAAGCTGATAATGAAAAATCAGTAAGCAGCATTACAATTTTTTCATATCTTACAAAGCTAAGAGAGTTATGTCTTCATCCTGGACTTATAGATGAAGAATATAAAGGTGAAAGTGGAAAGTTTAATAAAGTTATTGAATTAATAAAAGAAAGTAATGGAAAAGATAAAATTCTTCTATTTTCACAGTTTACAAAAGCATTGAAAAAATTATCAATTAAATTTGACATTGAAAATATTCCATATTGTTATCTTGATGGAAATACTAAAGCAGCAGAACGGATAAAAATTGTGGAGGAATTTAATAACAATGAAGAAAAGAGAGTATTTTTAATTTCATTGAAAGCAGGAGGAACAGGACTTAATTTAACAAGCGCAAATACTGTTATACATCTAGATCCATGGTGGAATCCATCAATAGAAGATCAGGCTACAGATCGTGCACATAGAATAGGACAAAAAAATAATGTAAAGGTGATAAAACTTATTACAAAAGGAACAATTGAAGAAAAAATAATCCTTCTTCAGGATGATAAAAGAAATATCATTAATGATGTGCTTACAAATGAACTTAATGACAGCAGTGTATTGACGTCAATAACTAATGATGAACTTATGGAGCTTTTAAAGTAGAACGAATATCAGATAAAGGCAAAATGCAATTTTTAATATTGTATTATATGCTGAAAATTTTGATCAAAATATAGTATAAATATGGATATTTCCGTATTTATACTTATATCTATATAATTCAAAAGGATTAAATATTATTATATTAATAATAAAACTAAATAACGATTAAAGAAATCTCTGCTAAGATTTTATCCTTCATTGTCAATTATCCATTGCACATTGTTAATTGGAATATATATGTTAGTCAGAAATTTTTTATTCTATAAAAATTATATTTTAGATGAAAGTTACAGATGTGAAATTAGCAGAAACACATATTCTTAGAATCAGATTTTTTATGTGAATTGTCTGCAATGTATTTATATGGTTGAAAATATACAAAAATTTATTTGGGAAAATTTAAGTAATTACATATGAATATTAAAATAATCATAAATTTATTTAAAGATGTTAATTTAAAATACTAAATATGTTAATATTAAAAGTGGACAAGTATGGTGATAATAAGGTGAATTATGAGAAAGGGTTTTGGTGTTTTCTAAAAATAAGTATTCTAATTTTTCATGAAAATACGGTTTTATAATATTTTTTTGATAAAAAAAGTACCAAAACACATAATTAAACTTGTATATAATAATGACCGGGGAAGGGAGCGCAGATATGCTCGAAAATGTTTTGATAGATTTAAATATTGAAGGACAAACTACAGTTGACAAATTGATTGAAAAGCACATGCCATTTATAATTAAAAGTATTTCTGATGTTACTGGGAGATATGTGTCATGTGAGAACGATGAAGAATTAAGTGTCGGTTTGCTTGGCTTCAATGAGGCAATTGAAAGATATGACAATGAAAAAGGACATTTTTTATCGTATGCTAAGCTTGTTATTTCAAGTAGAATAAAAAACTATCTAAAAGGGGAAAATAAGCATCAGCATTCATCTTTAGAGGAATTAACAGACATGGGGGTTGAATTTAAGGATGAAAAATTTGAACAGGAAGAAGACAACAGTCTTTTAGTTGAACAAATTGAAATGCTTAAGGCAGAAATTAATTCCTTTGGTTTTACTTTAGAGGATTTGGTGGAGGAAGCTCCAAAACAGCAAGCAACTAGAGAAAATGCAATCAATCTTTCTAAGCAGATATGCAAAGAGGAAGAATTTTTATCCTTTATGTACCTTAAGAGAAGACTGCCAATCAAGAAAATTGTAGTAAGGTTTGGTGTTACAGAAAAGGTAGTAAAAAGGAGCAAAAAATTTATTATAGCAGTTGTTATAATAATTGATAAAAACTTTAGTGCTTTGAGAAACTGGATCAGGAAGTAGGTGATATATATGAAAAAAGGTTTGATAATGGAATTAAAAGATGACTATGCTATTGTCATGAATGATGATGGAAGCATGGAGAAAATAGTGATTAAGCCACAGATGGCAGTTGGCCAAAAAATATTTTACTTTGATGAAGATATTGCAAAGGTTACTGAGATAAAATCTTCAACTAATAGTAAATTTAAATATAATTCGTTTATGAAAACTTTTGGTTCAATGGCAGCGATGATTCTTCTTGCATTTACATTTTTCTTTAATATGAATTATAGTAAAACTGTTGCAGTTGTAAGTCTTGATATTAACCCAAGCATACAGATAGAAGTTGATAACAATCAGAATATTCTTAAAGTTACTGGAATGAATGATGACGGAAGAAGTATTGATTTCAGTGGAATAAAAGGAAAGAATATAAATGATGGAATTAAAGCTATAAAAGATATTCTTGTTGAGAAAGAATTCTTAAAGGAAAATAAAGATGTTCTTGTTGGATTTGCTTTTGTAAAGAATGGAGAAAAAGCAGATTATGAAGATGAAATAAAAGAAGCTGTTTTAAATAATTTTGATACTGAAAATGTAACTTATATAAAAGCTGAAGATAAAACTGATGTAAAAGAAGCAGAACAACAAGGAATCAGCCTTGGAAGATATGAAGCTGCTAAAACAGTTGTAGATGAAGAAACAAAGAAGAAAATTGCAAATGTACCTGTAAAAGAAATTACAGAAAAGATAAAAGATAAAGAAAATGTTAATTATTACAATGCAGAAGAAAATAAAACTTCAGATGTAAATGCATCAAAAGAAAATAAACCAGAATATGTTCCAGCTGAAAAACCATCAGGTAATGTTTCTGATGATAAAACTGGTAACAATAATTCAGGAAGCAGCAAAGAACAAGGAAATTCTAACAATGTTAAGCCAGGCATAAATGCTTCAGGTGATGAAAAAGTTTCACAACCATCTCAAAAGGATGAAGTGAAACCAGACAACAAGTCAGAAATAAACAATGGCATGTTAGAACTTGAACCAGAAAAGCCATCAGGAAATTATGGAAAGAATGATTCAGGAACAACTATAATAGATCCTGATAAGAATACAATTGAAAACAATCCTACATCAGGTAAAATTGAAGAGGATAAAGTTCAAGAAATTGAACCAGAGCCTGTTCCAGAACAATCACCATCAGAGGATGTGTCAACTGAAAAGAATTAAAAATTAAGATAGAAAAGATACAGAGAAATCTGTATCTTTTTTGTTTTAAAAAAATAGAAATTCAGATATAATTAAGATATATATGTTTAAACTAACAATACATAACTGACAATTTATAGTGGATGATAAAATCTTTGAAAGATTTTTTGATTATTATTTAAAACATATATGTATTTTAATATAAGATAGAATTGGGGAGATATTTTAAACATGATAAAGGAATTTTTAAAAAATCACATACTTATATGTGATGGGGCAATGGGCACATATTACTCGGAAATTACAGGAAATGATGCATCTTATTGTGAATTTGCCAATTTAAATGATAAGGAAAAAATAAAAGCAATTCATGAAGAGTATATAGAAGCAGGTGCTGGATTAATAAGAACTAATACTTTTAGTGCAAATACATGGGAACTTGGAGTATCAAAATCTACACTGAAAGAAATCATAGAAAAAGGAATACAGATTGCAAAAGAAGCTGTAAATGGACGAAAAGTTTTTATAGGTGGAAGCATTGGACCTATAAGAGGAAATGAAGCTGATGAGAATTATGATGAGATTTTAGAAGAATATAAATTTATTGCAGATTGTTTTTTAGATAATGGTATAAATATTTTTATTTTTGAAACATTGAGCAATATGGACTACATTCAAGAAATAAGTTCATATATTAAACATAGAAAACCTGAAAGTTTTATATTGACGCAATTTGCTGTGAAACCTGATGGATTTACGAGGGATGGATATAGTTCAGCCAAAATAATAAGTGAAGTTAAAAGTATGAATTCAGTTGACAGTTATGGATTTAACTGTGGTTCAGGACCTCTTCATATGCTTGATATATTCAGAAATATTGAAATAGGAAATGATATTGTTTCTGCACTTCCTAATGCAGGATTTCCTGAGATAATACATACAAGAACTGTATATCCTAACAGTCCTATGTATTTTGCGAGAAAAGTGAAAGAAATAAAAAAAATGGGAGCTTCAATTATAGGAGGATGCTGTGGAACAAATCCTTCATATATAAAAAAGCTGAGTGAAATTATCGATAAGAAACATGAGCCGGTAGAAAAAATCATAAGATATGAAAAAGAAATCAGCACTTCCAAGAAAATTGTGAAAAATACTTTTAAAGAGAAAATAGAAAAAGGAACATTTGTGATTGCAATTGAATTATCAGCACCAGTAGATGCAGATACAACAAAAATAATGGCAGGAGCACAATTATGCAAAGAAAATAAAATTGATGTTGTTACAATTCCAGATTCTCCAATGTCAAAAGTGAGAGCTGATTCAGTAATTATTGCTTCAAAGATAAAGAGAGAAATTGGAATAGAAGCAATGCCTCATATGTGCTGTAGAGACAGAAATACAAATGCAATAAGATCGAGCCTTATTGGTGCACATATAGAAAATATAAGAAACATACTTGCCATTACAGGAGATCCTATAAGTGATGCCAGCAGAGTAGAGACAAAGAGCGTATTTAATCTTAATTCATTTAAACTCATAAACCTTATTAATGATATGAATGGGGAAATGTTTACAGATGACAATATACTTATAGGAGGAGCAATCAATCCAAATGTTAAAAATAAAGATGTAGAGTATAAGAGAATGTTAAAGAAAATGGAAAATGGAGCTACATTCTTTTTGACACAGCCTGTATATGATAATGATGCAGTTGAATTTTTAAGAAGAATAAAAGAAACTACAGATGCAAAAATACTTGGGGGAATTCTTCCAATAGTTAGCTATAGAAATGCAGTATTTTTAAATAATGAACTTCCAGGAGTGAAAATACCTGCAGAATGTATAGCTAGATTTAATGAAAATATGAGCAAGGAAGAAGGACAAGCGGTTGGAACTGAAATTGCATCTGAAATGGGGAAAAAATTAAAGGATGTATGTGATGGGTTATATTTTATTGCTCCTTTTGGAAGGGTAAGTATGATAATAGATATTGTTAATGAAATTAATAAAGGAAATAAGTAATATATCTTAATTGACAGTTAAAAATGCAATCTTTATAAGATTTTTTTGATGATTTTATTATGCATGAGATAATTTTCAGTATTAAAGAAAATAGATATTGCAATTTGTGATATATAACTAATAGAATATTTTTCATATAAAATGAGCATAAAGCAAAACAGCTGGAATTATAGGCTTTTTATAGCTAAGGTCCAGCTGTTTTTTGTTAATTGAAAGATTATGAGATATGATATTTTAATACTTTAATACTTGTGATTATAATTCTTTTCTTGATATAAAAAAATTTAAAATAGCTACTCCAAGTATAAGAGTATATCCTAAAACTGAAAGATAATCAGGCGTTTCTGAGAAAAGGAAAAATCCATATATAGCAGAAATAATGAGTCCCACATAGTCATATAATGCTATACTTGCAGCAGGAGCATTTTTATATGCCAGTGTGAGGAAAATCTGCCCAAATGCTATGCAGAATCCAGACATTATCATGTATATAACAGATTCCCTATTCTTATAATTCTCAATGTTTTTAAATGACATAGGAAAACTGAGCAAAAAGGCAAATACTATATTATAAAAAATTATAGTAAATTTATTTTCCTTACTGCCAATAAGTTTTATCATTGTAAAAGCAAATCCAGCGCATGCAGCTCCACATAAACCTATTAAAGCAGGAATTATATTTAAAGAAAGACTTGGTTTTATTATAAATACAGCTCCTATAAGAGTGATAAAAAGAAATAAAATTTGTTTTGTATTTATTTTATCCTTTAATATTACATATCCAAATATAACAGCAAAAGAAGGACCAAGCTTTGAAAGCATAGTGCAGTCAGAAAGAATCATATGATCAAGAGTATAATATAGTGCTGCAAGTGATAATGAGCCACATAATCCTCTTAAAAAAAGAAATTTTCTGTTTTCTCTTTTTCCAATAAAGGATATTTTATTTTTCATAATTACTATTGATATTATAAATAATGCAATCCCATTTGAAATAAATGCTTTTTGGTATATGGAAACACCCGAAGCCAGTTTGCTAAAAAGATTCATTGTGGTAAAAAATATTGAGGCTGTTATCATGAAACATATGGCTTTTAATCTTTGGTTTAACTTCAAATCTATCTTCTCCCTTCATTTGATTTGTTTTTCTCTTAGTAGGATTTCCAAGGAGAAAAGTTCTATTCTGATTTTTATAAAACAATTTTTTTATATGTAAAAGCATATTTCTAGTTATGATATAATCTTAATGAGGTGATTGATTATGAAAAAGCCAATAAAAAGAGCAGCTGTAATACATGATTTATGTGGAGTTGGAAAAGCAGCACTTACAAATATACTTCCAGTATTGTCTATGATGGAAATAGAAGTGTGTCCAGTACCTACGATGATACTTTCATCACATACAGGAGGTCTTGGAACACCTGTAATAGTAAAATTAGATAATTATATTGAAAAGGCTATGAATCATTATGGAAAACTCAATTTAGATTTTGATGGGATTTTCATAGGTTATCTTGGAGATATTAAAAATATAGAAGAATGCATAAATTATTTCGAAGAATTGGATAGAAATAGGTTGAAAAACAATATTGAGGAGAAGATTGTTATATTTGATCCTATTTTTGGTGATAATGGAGTGTATTATAGCAATTTTGATAAAAAGTATTCAGAAAAATTAAAACAACTTATCAAATATGCACATATAATAACTCCTAATTACACGGAAGCATGTTTACTTTCAGAAACGGAATTTTCAGATTATGTAGAAAGAGAAGAAATACATAAAATATGCAGAAGACTTTGTAAGTATGGATGCAGAAATGTTGTAATAACAAGTGTTCCATTAAAAGATAAAAGCCTTATAGGAACGGCTGTATATGACAGAGAAAGTGATTTGCTCAACATAATAGAAAGCGTCAGACAGGAGAAAAGTTATCCTGGAACAGGTGATATTTTTACTTCAGTTCTTTTCGGCAGTCTTATGAATGGTAAAAGTTTATTGAATGGCTGTGAACGTTCATGCTCATTTGTGGAAAAGACTATGAAAATAAGCAGTCAATATGATTATGAAGTTAAAGAAGGAGTTCTTCTTGAAAAATGTCTCAAGTATTTAAACGAATAAAATAATTAAATATGAATACTTCATAACTATAATTTTATATAATTCAAATCAACATATAGTATACATGTTTACAGTATGCTATATATTGATTTATTTTTGATGTTTATACTAAGTATGAAAAATCCTCGAATATGTGTTATAGAATTCAAATTATA
>NZ_CAKVKB010000112.1 GCF_934754915.1 uncultured Clostridium sp. | reverse complement strand
TAATTAGGGTAAATATACTGAATTATTTCCCGAGTTTTTGCTTGTCACCATGTCATATTTTGCACATAAAGTAAAGTGTTTTCAGTCTTGATTTTATCTATATTCAAGTGTGATTTAATATTTTTGGGTTTTTAGAGTAGGTATTTGCATCAGACAAGGTCAGCCTAAACTTCATATAATAAATAAAAGCCTGAGGTCCTTTAAAAGGACTTCAAGCATATAAAACGTAACTATGTTAACAATTGATAATATCACTATATTCTTTTAAACATTCAAGCTCATTAAATGCTGCAATAATTCCTTGTTTGAAATAATATCTCATCAATTCAATATTGGTATACGTTACATCATCATCATATTCATGCAACATATTTATTTGATTCTTATATAGTCCATCATGTAACTTTTCAAATAGTTTAAAAGACTTGTCCTGTAGCTCCTGGTATTCTTTATTATTCTTCATATCATCATTTTCTTTGAACTCCTGGATTTTATGAAATTCATTTTCTATCATTGCCTCAATTAACTTTTTTGTATTCATTGTCTCATTCCCCTTTACAATAAATCTTTATTTTGCTTTTTAATTTTTTCTAATTTTCTTCTCTTACTTCTATTTAATGTCATAGGTGCTCCTGGAGCATTTCGATTAATCTGATTAGCGACTATATTTATTTCATGATTTGCATTATTTTCTTTTAAAAATGACTTTATTAATTTATTTTTCATTTTCTCACTCCTAACATATCTAAATATCCAGCAGTAGCATATAAAAAACACATAATGTTTGTATTGTTTTATAATTGTAAATGATATTATTAAAATGTACTAAAAGTGGAAAATAATAATGTACAAAATTGTACTATTATTGTTATTCTACCCCATGGAGGGGTTAATATGGATAACAATTTAATAGGACAATTAAATATCTTGAAAATAATGAATATAAAACCTAATTATTCTGAACTTGCAAGACAATATGGAGTAGATAGAAGAACTATAAAGAAATATTATAACGGATATGATGGAAAAGCTAAGACAAGAAATAAATCAAGCAAAATTGATAAATATCGGTCAGAAATTATTATGAAACTTTCTATTAGAGGTGTTAGTGTAAAGGGAGTTTATGAATATTTTAAAGATAAGGGATGTGATATTGGAACTTATTCAAATTTTAATAAATACATTAAGAAAAATGAGTTATTACCCAAAAAGAAAGCAAAAGGGCATCCGCGTTTCGAAACGCCGCCAGGCAAACAAGCTCAAGTAGATTGGAAGGAAGATATCCACATGATCTCAAAGAATGGTGAAGAATTTATTGTAAATGTATTTAGTTTTAAGCTTGGCAACTCAAGGCTTTGCCATTTTAATTATAGAAAAACTAAAACACATCAAGATTTATTTGAATCTTTAATAAATGCTTTCAAATTTTGTGGTGGCGTTCCTCATGAAATATTATTTGATAACATGAAAACTGTTGCTGATATTACTAAGGAAGGTAGAAAGATAAATAATAAGTTACAAGCTTTCGCTAACGATTTTGGATTTAAAATACGACTATGCAAACCGAGACATGCATATACAAAAGGAAAAGTAGAAAGTGCTAATAAATTTATTGAATGGCTTTATCCTTACAATTATGACTTTGAAACAGAAGAAGACTTAATTAAAATAATAAAACAAATCAATTCTAAGGTGAACTCTTCGCCAAATCAGGCAACTGGTGTTCCACCAGTATTACTTTTTCAAAAAGAAAAAGAGCATTTACTTCCATTACCCAATAAATCTGTAATTGATAGCTATATGAACTATGAACTGAAAACTAAAGTACATATAGATTCATTAATAAATTATTGTGGAAATAAATACTCTGTTCCATCAAAATACATTAATAAATTTGTAACTTTAAAAGCTGCAAATGAAAGATTATATATATATTTTAATACAGAATTAATTGCTATACATGAAATTATAGATAAAAAAATTAATTATAGACCTGAAGATTATAAAGAACTATTAAAGTATACAGTAAAAAATGAAAATGATCTAGAAATATTGGCCAGTACTAATCTTACTTATTTTGATAGTTTATTGTAGATAAGTGGAGGATAATTATGAATAACTATATAAAACTTTTAAATAACTTAGAAGAACTGAATTTGACTAACATGAAAGCTAATTTAGATAAATATATAGACGCAATAAATAACGGTACGAAGAGCATCGTAGATGCCTTATATGATCTAAGTAATTATGAAATAGAAGCAAAATCTGAAAGGGCAATGGCTGCTTGTGTTAAAGTAGCTAATTTTCCCTTCTTGAAAGAAGTTGAAGATTTCGATTTTGAATTTCAACCAGGAGTAAATAAGCAACAAATTCTTGATCTAGCTACATTAAGATTTGTAGAGAATAATGATAACATACTCTTTGTAGGAACTCCAGGAGTTGGTAAAACTCATTTAGCTACCGCAATCGGAATAAGATGTGCAAAAAACAGATATTCAACATACTTTATTACTTTTCAAGAATTGATAAGCCAATTGAAAAAATCATTAGCTGAAAATCGTCTTGAAACAAGACTTAAACACTTTTCTAAATATAAAATATTAATAATTGATGAAATTGGTTATCTACCTATAGATATAGATTCAGCGAATTTATTTTTTCAGTTAATATCCAAAAGATATGAGAAACACTGCACTATAATAACAACTAATAGTAATTTCTCAAAATGGTCTGAAATCTTTGGTTCTCCAACGATTGCGAATGCTATATTAGATCGGCTTCTACATCACTCTCATATTGTTTCTATAAAAGGACCTTCTTATAGAATACAATCCAAACTCCAATATTTGGAAGGTAATACAAAAACAATTTAGGGATAGTTTTTGTACATATTTATTTTCCACTTTTTGTTCAAAAATATATTGACATTTACATAAATATAAAAAATCAATTATGTATATTAAAGACAAGCGTAGATAATATGTTGATTTTGATTATATGAGTTTATACTTGTGAAATATACATAGTCGAATAAATAATTAAAAATAAAGCAATTGCAGGATTGATTAAATTCCTACAATTGCTTTATTTTAAGATATAGGTTGTTCCCACCAGCTTATATTTGAAACTTGGCAGCTATTACATTCACATGAAGAACCTTTTGTTACTTCAAGATAGTACGATCCAGGACTTAATATTATATTTCCATCAATATCATTATTAAAATTTTCATATGATTTAACAGTGTACTCAAGAAATGGGGTATTGTTTATACATTGAATATTAGTACCTGTATAAACTTGAGCAGTTGAAGGAACATCACAATAATGAGTATTGTTATTTGTTATTCTTCTTGAACGTTCTGCATTTTTAGGAAGAAGATCACAGCAGTTGCAGTACGAGCGTACAAGGACTGGAGAATCTCCAGTATTTGCATGAAGAGTTCTTGATATATAAATATCTTTCATTGAATGAAGTGGATTATATAGTATGAAATATGAATTATTCTTTCTGCTTTCATCAATTGATAATGATGCAGAATATTTTGTACCATTTTGAGTCTGAATGAATCCTGAATTTTCTTCATTTGTTATGATTGGACAATCTTTTGATATTCTAGTACATGACATTTCAATTCCCCTTTAACTATTTTTATTAGATATTATTAAATAGTATATTGTTATTTTTGGGATTTGTGAGTAGTATTATCTAAAAAATATTATTTTTTTCTTAATTTTGAGAAACAACACCATAATAATGATAAAATATTGTATTTTATGATATATAATATATATATTCCAATTGACAATGAAGAATGAAGTCTTTTCAAGATTTCTTTAATTATTATTGGAATATATAGATAATTATAGAAGGGGTTAGGGGTTAAAGCTTTATTATAAGTTTTGATTTTTATAGAAATGTTAATGAAGAATCATAAATTAAAGTGTATTTTAAATTTGATTATTAATCACATATTTCTAGTAGTATATGGAGTAGGATTGTATAATATGTATAAGATTTTTATACATAAAAAAACAGAAGTTAATATGTATACATTACTATTAAGTGGAACATTTTTAGTAATTTGGTTTATTAGATACTTATATAGAATTTTTAATGATAAGAATGAAATAAAAGTGATAAATAAAGAAAAAAATCATGTTCATATTTTGGATTATAATAGGCATAAAGATAGATCTACACAAAATAACAATAAAAATAGAAATAAGTTAAATATAATATGTTCTTATACTGCAATGACTTTGATTATATGTTCTACTTTATTTTTTGGTGCTGAAGTATTTGGAAGTGCTGTAAGCTATCGAGGAAAATTATCAGGATTTTTTAAAGAAATGATAAATGGAAAAACTATTAATGTAGTAAATGCACAAGATATTACTGAAGAATATGGTTGTGTTAAAAAAGAAGATGATGAAAAAGAGGATAAATTCATAAAAAATCCTAATATACTTTAGATTTGATGACGTATAATAATGCAATTATTGAAGAATTTTCGTATTTATCATAATTAGTATAGCATAGAGGAAGTGATTTAAATGAGCATAAAACAATGTATAATAATTCAATGTGATAGTGCATTAAAAAGATGTAGTGGATTTGCATGTATGGATTCATTTTATAATAAAGAAGGTAAATTTGGGGATTATGGAAACAATATGAAGTACATTACCTTTTCATGTGGTGGATGTTGTGGAAAAGCAGTTGCAGGGAAATTAGAACATTTTTTAATGAAGATGAGAAAGAAAACAGATTTAAAAAAGGAAGAAATAGTTATTCATCTAGCAACTTGTATGGTAAGTGAAAATCATCATTCAGACAGATGCCCTTATATAGATTATATAAAGGATATTATAGCAAAAAAAGGATTTGAAAATATAGTTGAAGGCACATATATAAGTAAAACAGCAGAAAAGAAAAGAGAAACAGGCGAATATAAAAGATATTTTTAAACAATAAATATATTGTTTAGGTATTAGAATGTAATAAATATCTGTTTATATTTCAAATTGTGCACTATCTAAGTACTATATATAGGTTTCAAACACAATTTTAAGTTTACAACATTAATAAAATGATTATTTGTTATTATTTAGAATATATACATTTAAGATTGCACAAATATAAAAAATTTTGATAAATATATAAAAAAACAATATAATCTAAATTAGAGATAAAAACACAGTTCTGTTGGTAGTCAGAGCCTATTTGTAAAAGTAGAAGTAACCTGCCCCCTCCTGGGGTTGTCCGTTCTCTAATTTTTTATTTTACTAACAGGAGGGACAAATCATGAAGAATACAGTAAAGCTTACTATTCTTTTTAACAATCCATTTTGGATAGGAGTATTTGAAAAATATGAAGGAGAGGAATATGAAGCATGTAAAGTGACCTTTGGAGCTGAGCCTAAAGAAGCTGAAGTTTATGATTTTGTATTAAAAAACTATTATAGGTTAAAGTTCAAAATGATTACGCTTGATGAAGAAGAGGCAAAAAAGAATATGATCCTAAAAAAGGAAAATCCTAAAAGAGTTCAAAGAATGATTCATAAAGAAGTCAAAAATAAGGGTATAGGTACTAAAGCACAGATTGCCTTAAAAGCTCAGCATGAAGAAAATAAGATAGAGCGTAAGAAAAAATCAAAAGAAGAAAAAGAACAGCAGCAGCAGAGATTATTTGAACTTAAGCAGAACAAAAGAAGAGAAAAACACAAAGGACATTAAATAACTTTAAAGTTGAATTGTGTTCTGTGAAATCAAAAAACTAAAAGATAAGTAAAAGCAGTTAAAATGATATTAAGGATTATTGTGATTATATAAAAAATGATTTCTGATAATTTTAGAAATCATTTTTTATACACATTATTTCAAGTATTTGTAAGATAAAGATATATATGTTAATATAAAAATAATAATATAAATATAGTTTAAAAAACTGTATTTGAAATCTAAAGTGTAAAATTATAATCATAAAATAAAGAGGAGTATTAAAATGGATTTTCAAAGAGAAAATGCATATCTCACAATTATGAATTTCAGCAATATCTATAAAGATGAGAAGTTTTATAAAGGAGAAAATATAAACTGGATAGACTGCAGTGATATTAATGGGACAAGCTGTTATTGTGATGAGTATGCAGAAAAATCGATAAAAGCTAAAATAGAAAATTTAAAGCCATACGGTTTGCATTTCATTGATTCAGGAAATTATCATTATGTTTCTAAATTTTGGATTGAAAAGATAGAAAGAGATTTTAATCTGATTGTTTTTGACCATCATTCTGATATGCAGCAGCCTATGTTTGGAAATATATTAAGCTGTGGTTCATGGATAATGGATTCTTTGGAGAGCAACATACATCTTAAGAAAGTTATTCTTGTTGGTGTTGGAGATGAAGAAAAGAAATTTATTAATAAAAAATATGAAGATAGAATTATATGTGTTGATAGAGAAAATTTCAACATATTGGATTGTGAGGTGAAAAAATATCCTATTTATATATCCATAGATAAGGATGTTCTTAGTGAGAAAGTAATTAATACAAACTGGAATCAAGGAGATATGAATGTTATTGAACTTGAGGACATTCTTCATAAAATAATTAAAAATGAGGAAGTAATAGGCATTGATATATGTGGCGAGTGTAGTAACGAATTAGGAAAATTTATGGATATTAAGAAAAATGATAACATCAATTCTGAACTTCTTCATTTTTTTGAAGATGAAGCTGAAGAGTTAGTTTCAGCAACTATATAAGCAAATTAGAGATATAGTAATAATTTAAAAAGATTTATATAATTGAGAATTTTTTATGTAATATAAACACAAAAATCAACTCGGTATATAGTATGATATAAACAAATATAAATTCTATATACTGATTGAATATATATAAAATCATAATTATGCAATATACACAATTAAAAATAGGTTTTGATAAATAACTAAAAAACTAATATAATGATAAAGGAAAATATTAAATATAAAATTTAAAAATAAGCAGATTTTAATTTATAGATAAATAATATGTTGTCTATAAATTCTAGTCTGTTTGTTTTTATGCAGTAAAGAATCCTATATTTAATTAATATAAATACTGAAATCGGAATTGGAGGAAGAATATGATTCAGGAAATTACACCACACAAATATGATAATACATATAGTAAAGAGGTATTTATTGAAGAAAAAGATTATATATTAATATTCTTAAAAAATGAAGTATTTATGAAAGAAGAAAATGGTAAGGTCTGTATACCTATGTATAAAGATCTGATTAATAGAGAGCATCTATCTAAAGAGGATTTTACTTATGTTTTTAAAATTGATGATGTTAAATTCTTTATTTTGAAAAATTTTAAAGAAGAAGATTATAGTTATTTATGTAGAAAAAATACTTCTGTATTTAGAACATTAAAGCCACAGTGGGCAGCTTTTGGAGGAATTACAGCAAAACATTTATATGACTGGTATTCTAAAAATAAACACTGTGGAATATGTGGAAATAAGATGGAGCCATATGATAAAGAAAGAGCATTAATATGCACTAACTGCAGAAATATAGTCTATCCAACTATATCGCCAGCTATAATTGTAGGAATTAAAAATAAGGATAAAATTCTTTTAACAAGATATTCAAAAGCGGCCTATAAAAAATATGCACTTGTTGCAGGATTTGTTGAAATTGGTGAATCATTTGAAGATACAGTAAAACGAGAAGTAATGGAAGAAGTGGGGCTTAAAGTTAAAAATATAAGATATTTTGGAAGCCAGCCATGGGGATTTACTAATACTATTCTTTCAGGATTCTTTGCAGATCTTGATGGAGATGACAAAATTACACTGGAAACTGATGAACTGGCAGAAGGAACTTGGTTCAGATATGATGAACTTCCTCCAAGAGATCTCCTTATAAGTCTTACTCAGACTATGATAAATGAATTTGAAAAGAATAAAGGAAATATATAAACAGTATATAATTGTTTTATAATACATGTATTTAACTGGAAATTGTATATTGGAGAGAAAATTATGAAAAATATAAGGAATTATAAAAAAAATACTATAACATTAGATGAAATTCAAAATTTCTACAAGATTAATGATTATGATATACTATATAAAACTGTAAATGAACTTATTGATGATGAAAAGTTAAATCCAG
The DNA here is from genome assembly GCF_934754915.1 of uncultured Clostridium sp. Lineage (GTDB taxonomy): Bacteria > Bacillota > Clostridia > Clostridiales > Clostridiaceae > Clostridium. Next base: position 2,633 of record NZ_CAKVKB010000112.1, on the reverse strand, counting down.
TAAAAGCAAGTGGCAGTAATGGAAGAAATCCTGAAATGTACAAAAAATACAGAATAATAAGGAAAGAAGAAGATTTCAGCAATTATCTTGATGAAATTAATTTTAAACTTTGTGCTGAATTTGATGTGTCATATTATAAGAAACATTTAAATAAATACAAAGAAAATAGAAAATATATACTTATGTTGAATGAATTTCTTTTAAATAAGAGAGATTGCCTGAAAAGCTGTATTTCTATGAATGAAAGAAGTTTTCAGATATGGAATAGGGAAAAATTCCTTCAGAAGGAAGAAGGAAAAACTATTTTAAAAAATCTAAATTTTGATTTAAATACATTAAACTATTATGATACTTCAGAGCCTTTAGCTTATTATTCCAGAACTAAGAAGACACCTCAAAATGTTTTAATCATTGAAAATAAAGATACTTACTATACCTTTAGAAAACACCTTATAAAAAATAAAGAAAATATATTTGACATTGAAATAGATACTGTAATATATGGTGCTGGAAAAAACATAATAAAAGCCATTGATGATTTTCATATTTCAGTTGAAGAACATGTATGTGATAAGAGAAATACAATTTATTATTTTGGTGATCTTGATTATGAAGGCATACTTATATATGAAAAATTTTATGAAAAGATGTCAAAATTATATAAAGTTAAACCTTTTATAGAAGCATATGCTATAATGATAAAAAAATATATGAATAATCATGTTGTTCTGCCAGAAACAAAGAAAGGACAGAATAAAAATATAGATGATTATTTTTTAAGCTGCTTTGATAAAGAAAACAAAGAAAAAATTACTACAATATTAAAAAGCGGCAAATATATACCACAGGAAATTATAAATATAAATGATTTATAAAATACATTTTTTAAAGGAGAGATTATGGATTTAAGTTTTTTAGATGTGCACCATGTGAGAATGAAAAAAATAGGCGCATATGCATTGCTTTTTAGAAACAGCATATCAAAAGGAACGTGGAAAAAATATGGATTCAGTGAAGGATATGAACAGGATAACATTATCTTTGCAGTGCTTTTATATATAATGGAACAGTCACTTAAGGAAGAAATTGCAACTATTGATTATATAGGAAGTTTTATTGATGAAATAAATTCTTTGTATTTTAGAAAGCCGATAACTTATGATGAATGTAAAGAACTTGCAGAATTTATAGTGAATAATATTCTTTGTGATGAGGGAAAAGCTATGTATTTTAACTCATTCAACTTTAAAAAAGGGCAGTATGAAGATATAAATATAAGCTTTGTTAAAAATAAAATTGAATATGTAGAAGGTGTAAGAATGGTATCTTATTCTCTTACAGAAGAAGGGTATTCACTTCTCTTGTCAACTCTTGAAATTGAAGAAAATCTTAAGATGACAATTCATGAGATAATATTTAAATTACATCTTGATAAGGCATCTTATGATAAAGCTGTTGATGATATAAAAAATATTTTCAATATGATGCGAATAAGGGTTCAGAGTATGGATGATGCCATAAGAAAAATAAGAGAGAATCCCTTAAATTATTCCACAGAAGATTATAAAAAGATGATGGAAGGAAATCTTGAACTTCTTAAAGGAAGCAAAGAAAAGTTTTTAATTCATAAGGAAAATGTAGAAGCTAAAATTAAAGAATTTATAGAAAAAGATATACATGTTCATGAACTTACAGGAGAAGAAATTGAAAATCTTAATAATTTGAAAACAATAAATAAGTATCTTGCAAGAACAATTGATGAAGACCAGAGAATCATGAAAAAGCATTTCAGCTTAAAAGAAGTTTATGGAAAAGAGCTTGAAAACATATCTAAGATGTCCCTTATTGAAAGATTCAGCATCAAATCAGAAATATATTACAAAATACTTGATAATGCCAGTCTCATGGAAAATATAGATGTGTTTCTAAGACCATTATTCAGAATGAATCCTGCAAAAAGATATAATTTAAATAAAGCATTAGAATATCAGAAAAATATAAAAACTGAAGAAAATGAAGATGATGAAGTTTTGACTTTTGAAGAAAATGACATGATTGAAGAAGAAAACAGAAAAAAGAAGGAAAAACTTAAAAAATATAAAGATGTTATAGAAGTGATATTAATGCTTGCAGTTAAGAAAAAAAGCATTTCTTTGTATGAAATAAATTTAATGATAAAAGACAGCGAAATATTAATGAAAAGCCTTATACCTGATGTGAGAATTTTCAGGGAAGTAATAATAGAAATGCTTAAAAGTGGATGTGTTGATATTGATGAAGTAAAAGAAGAGAGAAAAAATACTGTTGAAAGCGAAGAATTTGATTTTGAATTCAATAGAAGTATATTAGAAGCAATTGAAGAAAATAAAAGTCTTAAGAGAATAAAGAAATTTAGTGCTGAAAAAATTCAATTTGGAGAAGATGTGATTTTAAAAAATATTATTGATGAAGATGGAAAACATAGAAATTTTATATGCAGCAATGTTTTATTCAGTGTAGAAGAAGGGAGCATTATATAAATGTCATATTCAATTGATGAAATAAATATAAGCAATAAGATATTTTATTATCTATTAAAAAATGGAGAACTTAAAGATAATGAACATGATTTATATAAATCGTACTGTGAAAAT
>NZ_CAKVKB010000111.1 GCF_934754915.1 uncultured Clostridium sp. | reverse complement strand
TTAGTAATTTAATAGAGTTTGAGATATGAAGTTATTAAAATGCTATCAATGAAGTAAGTTGTGGAGCCACTATTTTTTTATATATAAAAGAAATACATAATCTGTTAAGCAAATTTCCTATAGAATATGTAATTTAATAATAAAATTTATGAATGCATTTGATATATTGAAAAATATGTATATATAATATATTACAAAAAATGTGATATGAAAATTGCAAGATTTCTAATTTAATCATGTAAGAGTTATAAATACATAGTTTAAAGAGTTTTTCTGTACTTTGTAATGCAGTGATAGAAAGCATTTTTTAATCCAAAATTAAGAAAATCGTAATAAAAAATAAATAAATTATTGAATAAGATTATCTTTTTGTATTCACTAGTATAAATTTAAGAATAAAAGTGAATATTAACAAAAAATACATAATTATATTAAAATTTATGTATAATCAAAGGAAAAATGAAAAAAATATTTTATGAAAATGTTATCAGCAAAAAAGCTAAAATTATTCAAATGATTAAATTTTCTGATAATTAAATAACATATAATTTAATTATTCAAAAATGGAGGAAATAAGAATAATAACTAATATTAGTTAAGCAATTTGAAGAAAAGGAGAGATAGTTTCTAAAAATAAAAAAAAAGGAACAAATTTAATCAAAAACGGTACTTTAATTAACGATGGGCAAGGATATATAATATCTGATATTGAAGACAGGAGGTATGTATGAGTAAAGAGATGAATAAACTTCTTCAACATACGGTAAAATATGATTTAGGAAGTGGAATATTGATATCTTTATTGATAGTATTATTTTCCTCGTTTTTAAATGCAATGATTTACTTTTTAGGTGTAACTGTTGGGATGTTAAATTTTATATGTAGTTATTATGTTACTAATAGATTCTTATTTAAAGAAAATTTTAGTAGTACATTAACAGTTCTTATAACTGTTGCAAGGATCATGTTTGTGGTCGCGTTAGCTATCCCATTAGTAAATAATACTAAGTTAATTGCTTTGTATCTTGCTGGATTTATTTCACATCTTGTTATAACTAGTATTTCATGCATAGTAAAAAATAAATAGGAAGGGGAGTGTTTAAAGTGGAACAGAGCCCAATTATATATTCCCATGATTTTGGAGCATTTACTCTAGATATTACTACAAGTGTAGTAGTGCAATGGGTAATAATAGCTATACTGGGCATAGGGTCATTTCTGTTAACAAGAAATTTAAAAGAAAAACCTGATAAAAAACAGGCAGCCCTTGAAAAAATTTATGATACTGTAAAATCTGTAGTATCAAGTACAATGGGTGAAAATTATTTGAATTTTGTACCTTATATAGGAAGCCTGATGGTTTATCTAATTTTCTTAAACTTTATGGGGCTTATAGGAATAAAGCCTCCAACACAGGATTTAAGCGTAACAGTAGGTTTAGCAATAACTACTTTTGTTACTATCCATTATACCGCTATAAAGAGAAATGGATTTGGAAAATATCTTATAGGATATGCACATCCTTTTGCATTTATGACACCTATTAATGTAATGGAAAGAGTTATGCTTCCTGTATCTTTAGCTCTTCGACTTTTTGGTAATATGCTGGCAGCAACTATATTAGTTGATTTGGTGTATGAAGCGCTAGGACATTTTGCAATAGGAATACCTATAATAGTACATGGCTATTTTGACTTGTTTGATGGAACAATTCAAATGCTTGTATTTTCAATGTTAACTATGATTCAGATAAAGTTAACAGCAGAACATTAAAAATAATATTAATTTAAAGATGAATTTTAGGAGGAATTGATAATGAGTATTGGAGCATTAGCAGCAGGTATAGCTGTATTAACAGGAATTGGAGCAGGTATTGGAATAGGAATAGCTACAGGAAAGGCTACAGAAGCAATCGGAAGACAACCAGAAGCAGCAAGTAAAATTCAAACAGCTTTAATCATTGGTGCAGGTCTTGCAGAAGCAACAGCAATATATGGTTTGATTGTAGCAATCATGGTAATGAGTAAATAATAATAATATGAGTTGAGTGCATTGACTCCGAAGGGAGGATATAGATAGTAGATGGATATAGATATTAACATTTCAACGCTTATATTTACATTAATTAACTTTGTTATTTTGGTTGTTATATTAAAACACTTTTTTTGGAGTAAAATTCAAGATGTTATAGAAGAAAGACAAAATAGCATTGATGAAAAATTAATGAAAGCAGATGAAGATTCTGAAAAAGCAAGAATGTATTTATTAAAAAATGAAAGAATCTTAAAAGAAGCTAAAGCAGAAGGAAAGAAAATAACTGAGAAACAAAAGCAAAAGGGCGATAAAATTTACGAAGAAATAGTTCAAAATGCTAAAGTAGAAGCTGAAGCAATGATAGAAAGAGCAAATGTAGAAATTGAAAGAGAAAGAGAAAAAGCTGAATATGAAGTTAAAAAGCAAGCTGTTGATTTAGCTGTAGAACTTTCAGTTAAAGCTTTAGAAGAAAGCATTGATGAAGATGTACATAGAAAACTTATCAGTGATTTTATTGCTAAGGTAGGTATGTAATTATGTATGAATATTTAGATCGTAGATATGCATTGGCTCTTTATGAAGTAGCAGAATCTAAAGGAAAAGTAGACGAATATCTTCAAGATTTAAGAGAAATATGTGATTTGATAGAAAATAATCATGATTTTTATGAAGTTATACGTCATCCTCAGATTAACACAAGAAAAAAGAAACAAATCTTTATAAATATATTCAAAGGAAAAATTGATGAAGAACTATTATCTTTCTTGTTGATATTAATAGAGAAGGATAGAATACTTTATCTTAGAGAAAAACTTAATGAGATGGAGAAAATCGATCTCGAAAGAAAAAATACATTAAAAGGGGTAATAAAGACAGCAGTACCTCTTTTAGATAATGAGTTTAATACTCTAAAGGATATATTTGAGAAAAAGTATAACAAGAATATTATTTTTGAAAACAAAGTGGACAAAAAAGTTTTAGGCGGAGTCTATGTAAGAATCGGAAATGATGTTATTGATGATACTGTTAAATCAAAAATAGATGAAATGAAAGATTTAATGCTTAGAAAGAAATAGAGGTGAATCCATGAATATTAAACCAGAAGAAATAACTTCTATTATAAAAAAAGAAATTGAAAAATATGAAAAGCAAATTAAAACAGTAGATTCTGGTACTATAATCCAAGTTGGAGATGGTGTTGCAAGAGTTTATGGATTAGATGATTGTATGGAAGGTGAATTATTAGAATTCCCTAACGATGTCTATGGAATGGCACTTAACCTTGAACAGGATAATGTTGGATGTGTTCTTTTAGGAGCTGAAAAAGGAATAAAAGAAGGAGACATTGTAAAAGGAACAGGAAAAATAGTTCAGGTTCCAGTTGGTGAAGCAATGATAGGAAGAGTTGTAAATGCTCTTGGAGAACCTATTGATGGAAAAGGACCTATAATGACTGATAAAACTAGACCTATAGAAGTTCCAGCACCAAGTATTATTGATAGAAGCTCAGTTAATGAGCCTCTTCAAACAGGTATCAAAGCTATTGATTCAATGATTCCAATAGGTAAAGGACAAAGAGAACTTATAATTGGAGATCGTCAAACAGGTAAAACTGCAATAGGTATAGATACTATAATAAACCAAAAAGGTAAAGATGTAATATGTATATATGTAGCTATAGGTCAAAAGCAGTCTACAGTTGCACATATTGTTAATACATTAACTGAAATGGGCGCAATGGATTATAGTATAGTAGTAAGTTCAACAGCAGCAGAATCTGCACCTCTTCAATATCTTGCACCTTATGCAGGATGTAGTATTGGTGAATATTTTATGCATGAAGGAAAAGATGTATTAGTAATATATGATGATCTTTCTAAACATGCTGTAGCTTACAGAGCTATGTCACTATTACTTAAGAGACCACCAGGAAGAGAAGCTTATCCAGGAGATGTATTCTATATACATTCAAGATTACTTGAAAGATCAGCAAAATTATCTGCTGAACTTGGAAGCGGTTCATTAACTGCTCTTCCTATAATAGAAACTCAAGCTGGTGATATAAGTGCATATATACCAACAAATGTAATATCTATTACTGATGGACAGATATTCCTTGAATCTGATCTATTTAATTCAGGACAAAGACCAGCAATTAACCCTGGTATATCTGTATCAAGAGTTGGTGGTAGTGCACAGATAAAAGCAATGAAGCAGGTAACTGGTACATTAAGACTTGAACTTGCTCAATATAGAGAACTTGAATCTTTCGCACAATTTGGTTCAGATTTAGATAGCGATTCAAGCAGAAGACTTGAAAAAGGTAAGAGATTAATGGAAATATTAAAGCAAGATCAATATAAACCATTAGATGTTGAAAAACAGGTTATGATATTATATGCTACAATTAATGATTTCTTATCAGATGTAAAAGTAAGTGATATTAGAAAGTTTGAAAGAGAATTTTTAGAATTTATGGATACTCACCATAGAGAAATTGGTAAATCTATAATTACTGAAAAAACATTAACAGATGATATTAAATCTGGTCTTGAATCAGCAATAGTTGAATTTAAAAAGGAATTTTTACAAGAATAGTAAACTGTTTTAATTAAATTGATTTTATCAGAATTATAATTAATGTAGAAGTCTTTAGAGATTTCTACATTAATTAAGATAAAATAACAATAATAAATAATATAATTAAAATCCCAGTTACGGGATTTTATGTTTAATTATTTACTGTTAATCAGATTGTAGGAGGTGGAAGACATGGGTGCATCCGGATTACTTGATATAAAAAGAAGAATCAAGTCAGTAGAAAGCACAAGAAAAATTACAAATGCCATGGGACTTGTTGCCACTTCTAAGTTAAGAAAATCTAGAAAAGAATTATTAGTAAATGAAGAATTTATTGATTCAATAGAAACTATTATAAAGAATCTCGCAGCAACTGTTACTGATTCTGAAAGCATCTATTTTAATAAGAGTAATGTTGAAAATAAGTTATATATTGTAATAACATCGGAGTCAGGATTATGTGGTGGATTCAATGCTGGTGTAGTGTCTTACTTAGAAAATGTAATAGGAAATGAAAGAGGTAATGCCAAAATTATTGTAGTTGGGAAAAGAGGACTTAGCTATGTTAAAAGAGCTGGATTTGAACCAATTGCTGAATTTGTAGATATTTCAGATATACCAACTATAAAAGAAGCCAAAATAATTTTTGAAAAAGCTCTTAAATTATATAAAGATAAAGAAATAAGTGAAGTAAATGTGGTATATTGTGATTTCGTTTCGCCAATAAAACAAGTTCCTAAGTGCGTTAAGATTTTACCTATTGATAAAAATGATGGAGATGCTGAAGAATGTATTATTGAACCAAATGCAAAAAGCGTTCTTAATGATTCTTTGGAAATTTATTTAAAAGCAAAAATAAGAAGCATTATGTTAAGTTCAAAATGCAGTGAACAGAGTTCAAGAATGACTGCTATGGATGGTGCTACAAGTAATGCTAATGATTTATTGGATTCATTAAATCTTAAGTTCAATAGAATCAGGCAATACATGATCACACAGGAAATAAGTGAAATTGTTGGAGGCGCGGAAGCTCAAAAATAGTAAGGAGGTATATATTATGCCTGAAAAGATGGGAAAAGTAGTTCAAGTAATTGGACCAGTAATAGATATAAAGTTTGATTCAGATTCTCTTCCAAATTTATATAACGGTATTAATATAAATATGGGAGAACACATCTTAGTAGCAGAAGTTGAACAACATGTTGGTGATGACATTGTAAGAGCAATAGCAATGGAAGCTACTGAAGGATTAAAAAGAGGAATGGAAGCTATTGATACAGGAAAACCTATTTCTGTTCCAGTAGGTGAAGAAGTTTTAGGAAGATTATTCAACGTTTTAGGAAAGCCTATTGATAATGCAGGAGAGATTAATGCAAAGGAGTCATATCCTATACATAGACCAGCTCCAAGCTTTAAAGATCAAGCAGTAGAACCTGAAATGTTTGAAACAGGAATTAAAGTTATAGATTTACTTGCTCCATACCAAAAAGGTGGAAAAATAGGTCTGTTTGGAGGAGCTGGAGTTGGTAAAACAGTTTTAATTCAAGAATTAATAAACAATATAGCAAAAGAGCATGGTGGATTATCAGTATTTACTGGAGTTGGTGAAAGATCAAGAGAAGGTAATGATTTATATCATGAAATGAGTGATTCGGGAGTTATAAACAAGACAGCTTTAGTATTTGGTCAAATGAATGAACCACCTGGAGCTAGAATGAGAGTTGCATTAACTGGACTTACAATGGCAGAATATTTCAGAGATAAAGGTCAGGATGTATTATTATTTATAGATAACATATTTAGATTTACTCAAGCAGGATCAGAAGTATCAGCATTGCTTGGAAGAACACCTTCTGCTGTTGGATATCAACCAACACTTGCAACTGAAATGGGGGCACTTCAAGAAAGAATTACATCAACAGTTAATGGATCAATTACATCAGTTCAAGCTGTTTATGTTCCAGCTGATGACTTGACTGACCCAGCACCAGCAACAACATTTACTCACTTAGATGCAACAACAGTTTTATCTAGAAGTATTGTTGAACTTGGTATTTATCCAGCTGTAGATCCATTGGAATCATCATCAAGAATGTTGGATCCAAGAATAATTGGTGAAGAACATTACAGAGTAGCTACAGAAGTCAAAAATGTTCTTGAAAAATATAAAGAACTACAAGATATTATAGCTATTTTAGGTGTTGATGAATTAGGTGATGAAGATAAGGCTGTAGTTGCAAGAGCAAGAAGAATTCAGAGATTCTTATCTCAGCCATTTACTGTTGGTGAACAATTTACAGGAATGAAAGGAAAATATGTTCCAATAAAAGAAACAATAAGAGGCTTTAAAGAGATTCTTGAAGGCAAGTATGATGATATACCAGAATCAGCATTCTTGTGGGCAGGAACAATAGATGACGTAATAGAAAAAGCTAAAACTTTGAAGTAAGGAGATGTTAGAGTATGGCTAATAACTTTTTACTAAAGATAGTTACGCCAAGTCACAATGTTTATGAAGGAAATGTTGAGAAAGTATTCTTAAAAAACATTGATGGTGAATTTGAAGTTTTGGCTAATCATGAAAACATGATAACAAGTACTATTCCTAATATAACAAAGTTTGTTGATGAAAAAGGCGAAGAGAAGGAGCTTTTTATATCAACAGCAATTGTGAATATTGTAAAAGGTCAAGTTATTATTTGTAGTGATGCAGCGGAATTTGCAGAGGATATTGATTTTAAGAGGGCAGAAGAAGCTAAAAAGAGAGCTGAAGAAAAGATTATGTCCCCAGATATTTTTGATAAGGAAAGAGTTAAACTTTCATTATTGAGAGCAAATGAAAGATTAAAACTTAGAAAATAAAAATTTATTAATAAAAGTGTGATTTTAAAAATATAATCACACTTTTATTAGTTTTGGCATAGTTAATACAATTCAATATATATTCTAAATTAGAAATGTTCAATTGATAGTTTATTAAAGTTTTTTAGTTAAAATGTAATTTTATTATTAAAACATATATAATCACAAAATTCAATGGTATTTATATAATATTATTATAAAGTTTTATTGATTAATGGAATAAAAAATGAAATAGTGACAATAATTTAAGAAAGATAGAATCAGTGGGGGGAATCTAGATGAAATTAAATATAAGCATGTTGATTCTTGTGTTCCTATCTTTTTTTAATATAGGAGCTGTTTCAACTGACAATATGAAGATCTGTTGTTTCAAAGATTTAGAAATAAGGTGTAAAAATGATAGCAGCTTTGTAGAAAATGGGATTAAGATTCAGTATACAACTGAAAATTCAATTAAACAAGAAAGAGATATAATATGTAAATATATACAAAGTAATTTTGTTGTAAATAACTATCAAATTAATAAAAATGAAATTTCTTTTGATGAAAAAGAAATAAAAATAAAAGTGGATTTATGGAATGATAATCAATATACTTATGTTGTTTTAACAGCAATAAATAGTAATAAGTCTTGTAATACAGAGCAATTGGCAAATATGTTTAAAGATTTAATTGAATGTAGAGTCGATAATATACAACACTATAGATACTATAAAGGACAAATAACACCTGATGAGAAGAATGAATATGGTAAATGTATAAATAAAATCATTAATAATGTCAATATACTTACTTTAAACAATGGGTATACAGGGAACGGATATTGTAATGATGGTGAAAAAGTAAATTTTGCTGTAAGTAATTATGATACTGGAGCTTATATAATTATTGGTACACCAATAATATTTGTAACATACTAGCAATTAAATTTGGAGGATAATATGGAGAAAATAGTAGTAAAAGGTGGAAGGGAACTTAAAGGTGAAGTTAATATAAGTAGTGCTAAAAATTCTATTTTACCTATAATTGCAGCAACTATATTGTGTCCAGAGCCAATAACAATAAATAATACACCTATGTTGGAAGATGTTGAAGTAATTTGCAAACTACTAAATGAACTTAATTGTGATATTAATATTTCTAGTATTACTAATAAATTAACTATAAATACAAAAAATATAACCACAGTAGATGCTAATGCTGAACTTATTAGAAAAATGAGAGCATCTTTTCTCATTATGGGGCCTATGCTTGCGAGATTTGGATATTGTAAATTATCATTGCCTGGAGGGTGTAATATAGGAAGTAGGCCTATAGATCTTCATTTGAAAGGATTTAAGGCATTAGGAGCAGATATTATTAAAGGACATGGTTTTGTTCAAGTTAAAGGGAAAAAATTAATTGGAAATAGAATATACCTAGATTTTCCTTCTGTTGGAGCAACAGAAAATATAATTATGGCATCAGTTTTAGCTGAAGGGACTACTATAATAGAAAATGCAGCCGAAGAACCTGAAATATGGGATTTAGCAAATTTTTTGAATAAGATGGGAGCTAAAATTGAAGGTGCTGGTTTAGGAAAGATAACAATAACAGGAGTAAAGACATTAAAAGGAATAAAGTACACTCCTATATATGATAGGATAGAAGCAGGAACATTTATGATAGCAGCAGCAATTACAAATAGCAGGATAAAGATAAATGGAGTAAATGAAGAACATCTAAGATCTTTAATTGAAAAGTTGAAAGAAGCTGGGGTTGTATTCGATCAATATAGTAATAATTCAATAATAGTAGATGGTAAAAAAGAAAAAAATCCATTAGATATTAAAACGTTACCATATCCAGGTTTTCCAACGGATATGCAGGCTCAAATGATGAGTTTGTTATCTATTATAAAGGGAGTTAGTATAGTTACTGAAACTGTTTTTGAAAATAGATTTATGCATGTTGCTGAACTTCAAAGAATGGGAGCAAACATAAAAATTGATGGAAGAACTGCTATAATTGAAGGCGTGGTAAAACTTACAGGGTGTCAAGTTAAGGCCACTGATTTAAGAGCTGGAGCAGCTATGATATTAGGAGGATTAGTAGCAGAAGGTGAAACTAAAATAAATGATGTATACCATATTGACAGAGGATATGTAAATATAGAAGAAAAGTTTAGAAAGTTGGGAGCAGAGATATATAGGATTGATGAATAATTAAGTTATCTCAAAATATAGAGTAAATATTTTGAGATAACTTATTTTTATATGCAATATAACATAATCATAATATAACACTAAAGACATATAATTATAGTAAATGTTTTTGGAGGAATCATATTATGAAAATAATTAAGAAAAAGAATAGTGTACAAAGGATAAATGACAATTTTAAATATTTGATTATAATGACTGTATTTATAATTATAATGATGATTTCATTACCATTAATTTTTTTGAAGGGTAATGGTAATGAAAATGTACATTCATCTATATTCAATTTAAATAAAAATGATATAGATAAAAATCAAGAGATAGAATTTCCGACTAATGGAAAAGTTAAATTATATAGAAGAGAGAAAGGAATTGTTGAAGAATTAGAGCTGGAAGAATATATTAAAGGAGTTGTTGCAAGTGAAATGCCAGCTGCATTTGATAAGGAAGCATTAAAAGCACAAGCAGTATCAGCAAGAACGTATTATATTAATAAAAGGGTAAATCCATGTAAAGATGCTCAAAATAAAGGAGCAGAAATTTGTGATAGTACAAATTGTCAAGTTTATATGGATAAAAGTGAGAGAATATTAAAATGGAGTAAAAATGAGGCTGAAAATAATTGGAGTAAAATAGACCAAGCTGTTGAAGAAACTAAAGGAGAAGTTTTAACATATGATGGAAAGGTATTGGAATATCCACAATTTTTTGCAGTAAGTTCTGGAAGAACAGAAGATGCAATTGATGTTTTTTCAAAGGATATACCTTATTTAAAATCTATTGAAAGCAATGGAGAAGAAATAGCGCCTAAATATGAAACAACATTAAAGATACCTATTAATGAATTTTTAAATAAAATTAAAGCAAAATATAAAGATATAGAATTATTTGAGAATAATGTTAAAAACAACTTGGAAATACAAAGTAATACATCAGGAGGAGGAGTAAAAGAGATAAGAGTAGGCAATAAAAATATCACTGGAGTAGAATTTAGGAAAATATTAGGATTAAATTCTACTAACTTTACTATTGAATTTGAAAAAGACAATCTTATATTTAAATGCAAAGGATATGGTCATGGTCTTGGAATGAGTCAATGGGGAGCTAATGCAATGGCTAAAAAAGGATATGGGTATACTGATATACTTAAACATTATTATAAAGATGTTGAAATAAATACAATCATATATAAATGAATATTAAGAAATAGAAGTGTTATTGTGTTTAACATTTCTATTTTTTTGTTAATTATTATAAAAAAATAGAAAGAAACAATTGATTATTATTTAAAATGCATTTAAAAT
>NZ_CAKVKB010000110.1 GCF_934754915.1 uncultured Clostridium sp. | reverse complement strand
TAAAAAGAAGTATATTTCAACGCTGTTGGACGTTTTGACATTAATTCTATATATGGAATCCATTTCATTGATTCCATTCCCTTACCATAAAGCCTAGGATGCTCCCTAATAACTTCATAAGACTGATTTAGGATAATTACCTTATCGCTTGTGGCTTTTACATATACAGTATCTTGAGCATATTTAGGTGAAGTTGAATATAGATTACTGTCAAAAATAACTTTTGCATAATTATCTGTTTTTCTTGGCTCTAAAATAAATACATCATAAGGAATCTCATTTATTGGTTTCATAGAATTTAAATCTTCTAAAAATAATTGATTAATAGAGATATTTTTCACATAGTGATTACGTTCTGCATCTTTTTCACAACACTCATAAAGTTTAGTATTAAATTCCTGAAAATCTAGTATTGTAGGAACTGGAACAAACATATTTCTTCGTTCATAACCTACCTTATTTTCCACATTTCCTTTTTCCCATCCAGATGCTCCATTACAAAAAGCTGCTTCAAATTTATAGTGAGCCATAAATTTCTTAAATCCATCAGTTAGTGTTCTAGTATGTCCTTTTCCAATATGTGTAACTTCTGCTGATAAGTTATCAAATATAATTCGATAAGGAACTTTACCAATATATTCAAAAATATTCTTCATTCCTTGCAATAAGCATTGCTGGTTTTCTCCACCAAATATTTGACAATATGATTTATTACTATATGGGAAAGACATAGTAAGCTTCAATGCATCAATCATTTCTCCAGAATTATTTATGTATGAAAAGTGTCCAAAGTCAACTTGTGCTTCGCCTGGCGGATGGTATAAAGGAATATATGCTTTGGATTGTAATTTAAAAATTTCCTGTTTCTTTTTTGATACATAATATTGAACCGTACGAAGTTTTACTTCAAGTTTATCAGGATATTCTTCCTGTAAACGTTCAAAAATTCTTTTAGCTGTGTGGCGTTGCTTTCGAGGTGCTTTTAAATCATCAATAAGCCATTGATCTATGACAGGTTTTAGTGGATCTAATAAAGAAGTTGGCTTCTTAGGCATGTGTATTGGTTCATTAAAATCATTCCTATCAATATATTTTTTCACAGTTTCATAATGATAGTCTGTCCTACGCATGATTTCGCGTATAGAAATTCCTTCACATTCATACATTCGTTTGATATACTTAATATCGTCCATTGTTAACATCCTTTCTTCCTCCTTAAGTTCTCATCAACCTTAAGGATATATTATTGGGAAGGGTGTTACAATGGATTTTTTAGTTTATTAAGTGTTACACTTTTGGATTGCATTTCGTTACAGTTTTATTTTACATTAAATAGAAATTCATAGTTTATAAGCAAGAGATTTAATTATTCTATATGCCCAAATGGGATTTTTATAAAGTATGGAGAGTAAGACTTATTATATAATGAATAAATATAAATAGAAAAAGATAATATAACGTGATATAATGACTTCATAAATAAAACCATTGGATGGGAATGGTGGTTTTGAGACACGTTTAGCCACCTTGGGCTATTAGAAATAATAGTCTAAGGGGGTGGTGTTAGAGATGATTATTGGAATGTTAATAATATCAGTATCAACGATAATATTGATACTGATATTACGAGCATTAAAACATAATTCTAAAAATTGTGAATTTAATCTTGAGATTAACATAAAAGGTTTTAAATTTTCTTTTAAAACAAATGAAAAGAATACTCCCATCAAATAGCATTCTTTTCAAAAACAATCAATTAATCTAATAGCCCTAAAATCGAAAAACGTTCTAGGAAGTGTCATGTTGGTAGCATGGCACTTTTTTATACCTATATTATAGCACAATATTATTAAAAATAAACATTTAAATATTCTAGCTGTTTGTATATAATTTTATCCATCTGTAAAGAGTAGCACGTCCTACTCCTAATAATTTAGCCATTTCAACTTTGGTAATTTCTTTATTAATCATTTTAATGTACTATCATAGTATATTAATATAATTCAGTATTTTACGTTTTTGAGTTATTTTTAATAGGAAATATAGTGTTTATATGTTTATTATATTTTATAGAAATTTTAAATTAATTTTAAAAATCAGGTAAATAATATAAAAAATCATGAAAATAAATAAAAACAATATTTATAATAAAGAAAAAGTGATATAAAAAACAACAAATTTGTAAAATATGATAAATTTGTATGTTATAATTTATATAAAAGAATACGGTGTATAAGGGCTATTTAAATAATATGAGAGGTGATAAAAATGAACGTATTATTTTATGGAAAAAATGTAGATGAATGTTTAAAAGCAGCAGAATCTGAGCTGGGTATTAAAAAGGAAAATCTAGATTATAAAGTTGTAAAAAAGAGTGGAATATTCAACAAAGTAACAACAATTGAAGTTAGATATGATTTGGATTTTACAAAATCAAAAGAAGAAATTGATGATAAGAAACAAAAACAAATTAAAGAAAAAGATAATGTTGAGAAAGAAGATGAAGAATTACTTAAAATTATTGATGAAACAGAATCAGGAATAATGGTTAAAGATGGTTTAATAAAAATTATAAGTAATTCCGTAGAAGCAGAAGTATTTAAAATAAGATCGTGTAGAGGAATCAATTTATATATAAATGATGTTAAATGTGATAGAGAAGTAACATATAATGTAAATCAATTTGACAATTTAAGATATGTAGAAGAAAAAACTGAACCAATAAAGGACTTCCAATTTAAGGTTTCAGAAGATAAAATGGAGGTTTATGCAAAAATTAGCTATAGACCTTCATATGTATATAAACTTATAGATAAAAAAGTTACAAAAGAAATGATATTGAAGTCCAAGAAAGTGCAATCAGGAGATATTAAAAAATATGAAGTACATGAAATAATAGAAGAATTGAAAAAAAATAAGATTGTAAATGGAATACTTTATGATAAAATATATGAATTATGTGAATCTGGTTCAGAAGAATATGTTCTTATAGTAAAGGGAGTAAGACCACAAGATGATATTGAAGATGAAATAAAATTATATTTCGATTTAGAAGAAAAAATTGTTTTGAATCAAGATAATAAGGATGAAACAATAGATTATAAAAATGTGAAGTCAATTTCTAATGTTGAATCAGGAAAAGTCATTGCTCAAAAGATACCAGGCAAGAAAGGTGAAGATGGAATTGATATTTATGGACGTGAAGTTAAAAGGCAGATAGCTAGAAATAAACCAATAAAGGCTGGAAATGGATGCAAATTGGAAAATAACAAAGTCATAGCTATTAAAGAAGGACGTCCTAATATGAAGAATGGAGTCTTTTCAATTAATTCTACATATACTGTGAATAATGTAGATATAAAATCTGGAAATATAAAGTTTGTTGGTGATGTTGAAGTAAATGGAACAATTGAAGAAGGTATGGAAGTATTTTGTCATGGAATGTTACTAGTACGTAAGGATATAACATTATCAAAGGCGAAAGCTAAAGGAAGCATTATTGCTAGAAATATAATACAATCTAATGTTGTTGCAGGAGGATATGATGCGGAAAAAAGTGCGTACATTGAATGTTTAAATGATTTTTATGATGAAATGAAATCATTAGTAAAAACAATTGAAAAGATGGCAGAAAGAGCTCCAAATAGAAAAATTGCAGAATTATTTAAAATTCTTGTTGAACAGAGATATAAAGAAATTCCTAAAATTGCGTTGGAAGTTATAACTTATAATATTACTTTTGGAATAAAAGAAAGCGAAATTCTAGATTTTATAAGGAATAAGATAGTTGGAATAAATGCATTTAGAATTGTATCTATAAGTGAATTATATGATTTCGAAAATATAATAAAAGAAGAAATAAATTATTTAGGTGATGAATGTGAAATTTCTTCAGATATTAAAGCATACTATGTTCAAAATAGTAATGTAGTTTGTACAGGTAATATATTAATTACAGGACCAGGAAGTTATTTATCTACATTAAGAGCTGTTGATAAGATAGAATTTACAGATGTTGATTCTGCTGTTAGGGGTGGAACCTTAATTGCAAAGAAACATTTAAAATTAAAAAATGTTGGAAGTGAAGCGGGAATAGTAACCAAGCTTAAGGTAGATGAAGGAGGAACAATTGAAGCAGAAACAATTCATAGTGGAACTGTGTTGATTTTTGGAAAAAAGAAAAAGATGCTTACTAAATCAGGAAGAAAAATGCTTGCATATGTTAATAAATATGATGAAATACAAGTTGATATGCTTAAAATTGAATATTAATATGTAAAAATTAAGATGAAATAAGAGCCATTTGTACTAGTGTTAAGAATTACTGGTACTAGGCTCTATTTTAATTAAGTTAAAAATTACAAAAATTCTTAATATTAAAAGATATGAATTAGAATATAAATAGATTTTATATGTTATTATTAATAATAGTATTTTATAGTTATAGATTTAAGTTTTTGTGTAAAAATCATATATGAAAATTTAAATTAGAAAATTAGTTATGGGGGATTAATTGTGACATTAGAGGAAGCTTTAAAAAATATAAAGGATTTAGATAAGAAATCTATAGATGAATCAGCTAAGAGATGGGACAGCATTGCCAAACCGTTAAAAAGTCTGGGATTACTTGAAGATGCCATAATAAAAATAGCAGGTATAACTAAAAATAGTACAGTAAAATTAAATAAAAAGGCTTTAATAATTATGTGTGCAGATAATGGAGTTGTTAATGAAGGTGTTACTCAGACTGGTCAGGAGGTTACTGCAAATGTTACGGAAAATTTTACAAATGAAAAAGCTACTGTAAGTATAATGTCTAAGTCTATAGGAGTGGATGTGTTTCCAGTTGATATTGGAATATATAGAGACATGGATAAATCCTTAGGTAAAGATAAAGAAATAAAACCATTTTGTATTTTGAATAGAAAAATAGCATATGGCACAGAAAATATGCTTAAAGGTCCTGCAATGAGCAGAAAAAAAGCAGTCATGGCTATTGAAACAGGAATCGATTTAGTAAGATATATGAAAGAATGTGGATATAATATTGTGGCAACTGGTGAAATGGGAATAGGGAATACTACCACAAGCAGTGCAATAGCTTCAGTATTGTTACATAAACCTGTGGAAGAGGTTACAGGAAAAGGGGCAGGGCTAACATGTGAAGGATTGGAAAGAAAAATTAATGTTATAAAAGAATCAATAAAATTAAATAAACCAAATTCAAATGATCCAATTGATGTGTTATCTAAAATTGGGGGGTATGATATTGCAGGACTTGTTGGTGTATTCATAGGTGGTGCAGTATACAATATTCCCATAGTAATTGATGGATTTATATCAGCAGTTGCAGCATTAACTGCTTCAAAAATTGAACCTAAAATAAATCAATATATGATTCCGTCACATGTTTCAAAAGAACCAGCAGGTAAAATGCTTCTTGATGCACTCTGCTTAAAACCATTTATAACGTGTGAAATGTGTCTTGGAGAAGGAAGTGGAGCAGTAGCATTATTTCCAATATTAGATATGGCATGTACTGTTTATAATAAAATGAGCAGTTTTGATGATATTGGAATTGAAGAATATAAACCATTGTCATAACTGGCTAGATTTAAATCATAAGTAAGATTTAATAATGTATATGTGAATTTTAATCAAAAGTACAAAAATATTTTTAAGATAAAGAAGAACTATATTTTATTTAATAGTAGTTAGTATATTTGGAGGATATAGATGTTTACATTAGTGACAGGAGGAAGTGGAAGCGGAAAATCTGAATTTGCTGAAAATTTATCAGTATCATATAAGTCAAAGAATTTAATGTATATTGCAACCATGTTTCCTTATGACGATGAATCATTTAAAAAAATTGAAAGACATAAAAAAATGAGGGAAAAGAAAAACTTTAAGACTATAGAATGTTTCAAAGATTTGAAAAAGGTAATAGTTCCTGAAAATTCAACAGTACTTCTGGATTGTATGTCTAATCTTGTGGCAAATGAGATGTATCTTGAAGATGGGGCAGGAAATAAGACTGTAAAGGCCATTATGGATGGTGTAAAAAAAGTTAAAGATGAATGTGAAAATTTTATTATAGTTACAAATGAGGTATTTTCTGATGGAATTAACTATGACGATGAAACAATGAAATATATAAAATACATTGGAGAAATAAACAAAGAAATTGGAAAAGAAGCTGATAATGTTATTGAGGTTGTGTATTCTATTCCTGTTTATCATAAGGGGGGTTCTGTATAAAATGTGGAATTCGTTTAAAATAGCATTTTCAATGTATTCAAAGATACCAATGCCTAAAACTGACTGGAATAATGAGAGCATGAAATATGCAATGTGCTTTTTCCCTTTAGTAGGTGGAACTATAGGAATGCTTTTATATGCTGTATATATGATAAGCTATAAATTAGAATTTGGTGATATTTTTAGAACAGCTTTACTGACTATTATGCCAGTACTTATAACAGGGGGAATTCATCTTGATGGATTTGTTGATACAATGGATGCTATAAATTCATATCAGCCTGTAGAAAGAAAATTAGAGATTTTGAAAGATTCACACATAGGGGCTTTTGCATTAATAAGCTGTGTTATTTATTTCATTATTGATTTTGGTGCATGGAGTGAAGTCAGTAGAAAATCTTTATTTATTTTGTGTATTGGTTTTATTCTGTCACGTGCTTTAAGTGGACTTTCAATAGTAACTTTTCCATGTGCAAAAAAGAGCGGACTTGCTGCTGGATTCTCAGATGCTGCACAAAAAAATATTGTTAAGGTTACTATGTATTTTTATATTTTAGCATGTGTTGTAGGAATGTTATATATTGATTTAATATTAGGAATCATAAGTTTTTTAAGTGCATTTTTTATGTTTTTTTACTATAAACATATGTCTATAAAAAAGTTTTCTGGGATTACTGGAGATTTAGCTGGATATTTTCTTCAAATGTGTGAATTATTAATGTTAATAGCTGTTGTTTTAGGTGAAAAAATAATAAATTTTTTATAAAATATATTCATATATGAATAGGAGAAAAATAGATGATTTTTATAATTGGTGGAGAATATCAGGGTAAACTCAATTATGCATTAAATCTTACTAAATTTGATAATGAAGATGTAATTGATTGCTTAGATATAGGAGGAAATTTAAAAATAGATGAAATATTAAATGATAAAAGACCAGTAATTTATAATTTCAATATTCTAATACGAGAATTGTTAAAATTATATGATGATGAAACTGTTAAAGAAAAAATAGATAGAATGTTTGAGCACAATAAAAAATTAGTTGTAATATCAAATGAAATAGGATATGGAATTGTTCCAATAGATAAATTTGAAAGAAGATATCGTGAAGTTACGGGAAGAATATGTTGTGATGTAGCTAAAAAATCGAAGGAAGTACATAGAGTTATATGCAGTATTGGAACAATTATTAAAGGTGATAAGAATGATTAAAATATCGTTAATAAGGCACTCTAAAACAGAAGGAAATCTTCATGGAAGATATATAGGAAAAACGGATGAATCTCTTTGTGAAGAAGGAATTTATCTAGCAAAATGTAAGAAATTTACACAAGTTTCGCATATTTATTCAAGTCCTTTAAAAAGATGTATTGAAACTGCGAATATAATTTATAATGGATTAAAACCGATAATAATTGAAGAATTAAAAGAATGCGATTTTGGAGATTTTGAAAATAAGAATTATAAAGAGCTTGATGGAAATGAAGATTATCAAAAATGGATTGACAGCAATGGAAAACTTCCTTTTCCTAATGGAGAAAGCAAAGAAGATTTTAAAAAAAGAAGTATTATAGGATTTGATAAAATAATCTCTAACATTATAAGAAATAAAATTAGAAATGCGTCAATAATAGCTCATGGTGGAACTATAATGTCTGTGTTAGATAAATATTCATATCCTAATAAGGAATTCTATTGTTGGCAAGTGGATAACTGCTGTGGATATTTTATTGAAATAGATGAGCAGTTGTGGATAAAAGGAGAAAAGAAAGTGAAAGTCTTATGGAAAATATAATTTAGATTAGGATTAATCATTGAAAATATTTAATTGAATAGAGGGAGGATAAGTATTTGGCAAAAACAATAATGATACAAGGTACAGCATCAAATGCAGGTAAAAGTCTCATAGCAGCTGGATTATGCAGAATATTTAAGCAGGATGGGTACAAAGTAGTGCCATTTAAATCTCAGAATATGGCGTTAAATTCATTCATAACTAAAGATGGTTTTGAAATGGGGAGAGCACAGGTTATGCAGTCAGAAGCAGCAGGAGTAGAACCTGATGTACGTATGAATCCAATATTATTAAAACCTACCAGTGATACTGGTTCACAAGTTATAGTAAATGGAAAAGTTGTAGGAGATATGAGTGCAAAGGATTATTTCGCTCAGAAGAAGAGGCTTATACCTGATATAATGAGAGCATTTAATGGACTTTCAGAGGAAAATGACATTATAGTTATTGAGGGAGCTGGTAGTCCTGCTGAAATAAATCTTAATGAAGATGATATTGTAAATATGGGAATGGCAAAATTGGCTGATGCACCTGTATTTATAGTAGGAGATATAGATAGAGGTGGTGTTTTTGCATCACTTGCAGGAACAATGCTGTTTTTAAAAGAGGAAGAAAAGAAAAGAGTTAAAGGAACAATAATAAATAAATTCAGAGGAGATAAATCTATACTGGAGCCTGGATTAAAAATGCTTGAAGATGCAATACATGTTCCTGTTGCAGGAGTTATTCCATATATAGATGTGGATGTTGATGATGAAGACAGTTTGACAGAGAGATTTAATATCAGAGAAAAAAATGCACTTGTAGATATTGCAGTAATAAGACTTCCTAGAATATCTAATTTTACAGATTTTAATCCGTTAGAATATATAAATGGAGTATCTTTAAGGTATGTAGGGTCAGTCAAAGAATTAAAAAATCCAGATTTAATAATAATTCCAGGAACTAAAAATACAATATCAGATTTAATATGGCTTAGGGAATGTGGGTTAGAAGCTGCTATAATGAAGCATGTTTCAAAAGGTAAACCTGTCATAGGAATATGTGGGGGCTATCAAATGTTAGGACTTAGTTTAAGGGACCCTCACAATGTTGAAAATGGAGGAGAAATATCTGGTCTTGGACTTCTTTCATGTGATACTGTTTTTGAAGAGGAAAAAATTACAGTAAGAGTTGAGGGAAAGCTTGAAACTGTCAGCGGAATATTCAGTAGTCTTTCAGGACTTGAATTTGAAGGTTATGAAATTCATATGGGTGACACCACTAATAATAAAAATATTGTGAATAAAGGAAATGTATATGGAACTTATATTCACGGAATTTTTGACAGAGATAGTGTTTCACGAGCTGTTATAGAAGCTATTCTTAAAAATAAAGGTTTAGAAATTGAAAATTTTAAGACTTTTGATATAAAAGAATATAAGCAAACTCAATATGATATACTTGCTGATGAGATAAGAAAATCTGTTGATATGGAATATATATATAAAGTTATGGGAATAAAAAAATAGTCAAGGAGCTGTCGTATTAAAAAATCCAATAACCATATGCAGCATATTAATTAAGTTATTTAACATTATATATGTATATGGTATAATTTAATCTTTGTGCGACAGCTTTTTTGTATATTAAATTTCATAAAAGCAGCCTTTCATAATCAGTATTGAATAAATTAAAAAAGCAGATAGTTAAAATTATGAAGATTTATTTGCTATAAGCTCATTTACTTCAAATTTAACAAAACGGAGTATTTTATCTGTAAATTTCATAAATTCGGCATTAGTTAAATCAAGATTACCATATCCATTACTTATATAAGTTAGAGGAATAGTGTTATTTTTTATTGCAAGTTTTAATGATGATTCTAGTTCAGTATCATCATTTGATGGTTTATTAAAATTTATTTTGAATTCGCAAAGTTTTATAAGATTTTCAATAACTTCAATAGTATTAATATTATCAGAGAGATATTTTTCAGATGATTTAGTATTAGTTTTGTTTAGAGTCAAAAGATCATTCAGATTTACATTTAGTATTTCTGCTATTTTTATAAGACTTTTTGCACTGGGCTCTCTATTATTATTTTCATAATTGGAATAAGTAGAAGATGGCATATTTAATTTCTTTGCCATATCTTTTTGTGAAATATTCTTTTCTTTACGGATTTTCTTTATGTTTGTACCTACTTTTATAATCTCATTAAGTCCCATTAGTTATATACCCTCCTACAATAAATGGTAATATATGTATATTATAACACATAAATTATAGATTGATTAAAAATTTTTAATGACACAAATAGCAATTTATTTAGACGAATTCACTAGATTATTTGGAATTATATATAAATATGTATTAATATATAGATTAATCCTATGAAATATATATTAATATAGAGTATAATGAAATCGTATAAAGTAAGATAAAATTTCAATATAGATATTTTTTTATCTAGAAAGGGTGGTAATATATGGAGGTATTTCTAGAGCAATTTATTGCATGTGATAAAGACAAGCAATCTTTTAAAAATGTAAAGATTATAACAATAGCTGTAATTTTATTAGGATTATTTATATTTTTCTTTGTATGGCCAATTATAGCATTAGTAATACAAATTGCAGCATTGATATTTTTTGTTGTAACATATTTCTCATTTGTAGATTATGAATATGAATTGTATAATGGAAATATAGATATAAGTAAAATTTATGCTGGAAGCAAAAGAAAAACTGCTCAAAAGATAATCATTGAAGATGTTGAGAGTGTATATGAATCGTCTAATAATATAGATAAAAAGCAAGCATTGTTTAACAATAATATAAAAGGATTAAAAGTGTATACATTCAAATTAAAAGGTAATAAATTAGTACAGCTTGCTTTAAATGAAGAACTTGAAAAAATAGTTAAAATAGTTTACCGTAGAAAAATTGAAATTAGATAGTTATATAAATAATCTCTTTGCTAATAAATATGGCAAGGAGATTATTTAATATAGAAAATTATATGAGATTGATTCTATAAAGCGTTTTTGGGATTTTA
>NZ_CAKVKB010000109.1 GCF_934754915.1 uncultured Clostridium sp. | reverse complement strand
ATGGGGAAATTATTAGATTATGCAGAACAGCTAGATGAAATTGTGAGGTTAGTTCAAAACGATGGATATAGTGTAAATGAAGCTATAAAAATTGTAAAAGAAAGGAGCAATAAAAATGGAAGGGTACATTAGGGCATTAATAGATATGCATTATAGAAGATTAGGGAGATTGAGAAATGACCTGATATGTGAAGTCAATTACGAAATCGCCATAATAGAAGAATTGGAGAGCATACTAGATTATTACAATGAGGGACAAAACGAAAAAGAGGGTGATAAATAATGAGTGACAATTGGCTTGCATTAGCAGTGGCTATATTATCCCCTAAAAAAATTGGCGTTAAAACAGCATTAATAAGAGTTGGGGCAAAGAGAGAACATCATAAAAATCCTATTGAAATTAATGAATGCAATTTCAATAAAATTAAAAAGCTCAGAGATAAGAAGGTTCCATGGAAAGATATTCCTAAGGAAATAGGATATAAATGTTCTGGCCAGGCATTAAGAGATAAGTTTGTTAGAATTTCAAAGAAAAAAGCTATCAAGGACACCGCCAAGTAATCCAAGATAGCATAAATAAGAAATCAAGTTAATTATAAAAGTTTAGGAGCGATTTGTAAATGGATAAGAATGAATTAATGGATAAATTAAACACTATACTGACTCAAGCAGCAGCTACTGGAATTAATTTGTTGGATGCAGAAAATCCAGATTTTAGAATAACACAATTTTATTTGGATGAAGATAATGAGATTTATTTTGAATGTGAGGAGTGTAAGTAATGAAATTAGAATTAACTCATATAGCAATTACAGGCTTTAAAGGATATAAGGATAAAGTAGAATATGACTTGGGTTATAGAACAATTATTACAGGGAATAATGCGTTAGGAAAGAGTACTGTAGGAGAAGCTATAGTATGGGCATTAACTGGATGTGATGTTTACGGAAATGAAAAAGCAGCTACAAGATTGGTTAATAATAAGAAACCTAAAGTAACAGAGGTTGTATTAGATTTTTTATTAGATGAAGAGCCACAAACAATTATAAGAAGAAAGAAAGGTTCAGCTAATGATGTTTACTGGAATGAAAAGAAAAGCAGCACTAATGATATTTCAAGAGATATTTTCAAAAATAAGAATATTTTCTTAAGTATAGTAAATCCATACTTCTTCCCAGAACTTGCACCTAAAGATGCAAAACAATTACTTTCAGATGTTCTTAAGCCTATAGGAAGAGATGAAATATTCTCAGAGCTTGGAGATTATCTAGTGAAAATTCTTAATGATAATGGATTTAGGATGCCAGAGACATTTATGGCTGATACGAGAGCGGATATTAAGGATCATGAAGAAAATGTTATATACATGGAAGGTGTTCAAGACGGATTAAAGCCTATGATGGTAGAAGATAAGAAAATATTTGATGATGCTGAACTTAAGAAACTTCAAAGTGAATTAGATACTTTAAAGAAAGTTGATACTGTTGAGGTTCAATTATCAAAACTTGAGAAGCCTAAAGATTATGCAGCTGAATTAAGCGAATTAAGAGTGCAGGAAGCGACATTAAAAGCTGCAATAAACAATTTATCATTGCAAGAATTATTGCCTGTAGAGACCAAGAAAGAGCATAAAGATGACTTATTAAAGCAATATCGTAATAAAAAAGCAAAACTTGAAAATATGGAAAGTAAGTTTATTGAATGTGATAAGTGCGGAAATAAGATAGATCTTACAAAAGAAGCTAGAGAAGTGCTTAAAGCTGATATTAAGGAAATATGTTCACAAGGAACAAAACTTAAAACTGAGATAAAAGAAATTGAAGCTAAGAACGCAGAAATATCTGAAAACAACAATAAAATCAAAACGGCAAAGGAAAATGAAATAAATAATAAGCTTGCGAAGATAAATATTAAGAGACAGTCATACTTAACAGATGCTGAAGAATCTCAAAAGGTTTATGAAGAAAAAAGACAGGCTATCATTAATGGTAGTAAGGAGCAGGAATCAGAAAGACAGGAAAAGATCAGATTAATTTCTTCTCAAATATCTGAACTTGAAGCTGAAAGACAGAAAGTACTTGATTTTAATGCAGGAATAGATGTAGCAATTAAACACAATGAAAATTTAGTTGAAGAACAGAAACTTAATCAGGAGAAAATCCAAAACAGTAAAAATAAGATAGAGCAGCTTAAGTTAGCATTGGATGCAGCAAAGCAATATAACTCAATTAAGCTTAAGAAACAGTCTGCACAGATAAATCAGTATTTGGATAAGGTTGACATAACTTTTGAAAAACTTACTAAAGATGGAGAACTTAAAGATGACTTTAAGATTAACTATGAAGGTAAGGAATTTAATAAGTTAAGTAATGCAGAAAAGATTAAAGCAGGGCTTGAAATTGCAAATTTGCTTATCAATCTTCAAAATTTACACTTTCCTATATTTGTAGATAATGCTGAATCAATTAATGATGTTCCAGAACTTGATACACAAATAATACAGGCAAGAGTAACAACAGATTCTTCAATAAAAGTTGAGGTGATTAAATAATGGAAACTAATTATTTTAATGATATAGAAGGAATGGAAGAATATTATGGCTATGAGCCCATATATACAAAGGAGGATTTTGATGAGTAAATCAGGTAGAAAAATGTTACTTAAACTTTTTGATTTATGTATTAAAGCTACAACCGTGAGTAAGTATTCAATAAATTATGATTATGCAGGAACTTGTGAGAGATATTCAGTATTTGCTTATAGCAAGAAAGATGAAGAGCAAATTCCAATAGCAGTATGTGAAGAAATATCATTTAAAAATTTGAAAAATACAAGAAGAAAAATCTTAAAGATGATGGAGGAAAAATAATGTCAGAAAAACATATGATTAGCAAAGAAAGAGCAGAAGCTCTTGTAAAAGAAATTTTAAATAAAAGAGATGAACAGAAAGAAAATAAAGCATATATTCAAGGTGCTAAAGAAGAATTGGAACAATTTATGATTCAAAATGATTTAACTGAATGGAAATGTAAAGCTGGAACTGTCAAAATTGCAGACTCTGTAAGAGAAGGCCTTGAAAAAGAAAAGGTTGAGTCTACTGTTAAGAAGGTTAATGACAAGGAAATTGATTATATTGATATGTCTGACCTGTATAAGGAAATTAATGTTCATTCAATAAGTATTAAAGCAGCTAAGGAGGCAGAATAATGGATAAGCCTTTAAGTTTTGATGAAATAAGGGATATTGATGGTGAACTTTGCAAACATTGTGAATGGACTGAATTTGGTGAAGATATGGAATCAAGATATCCAACAGGACCTCTTACATTAGGGTGTGAAGGTAGTGGGTGTAAAAAGGCTTATGAAAACTATTTAGAAGATTTTGAGGAGGAAAATGTTGAAATGACTAACATAGAAAAAGCAGAAAAAGCTAATGAATTAGCTGAAGATATAAAACTACATTCTAAAAATATAAAATGTATTCAAGCAAGAAAAGAAATGTTTGAGAAAAACAGGGATTTTTTAGTATCACTTAAGGGGTTTAATCAAGATATAAATATTAATGCAGATGGAGAGCTAATACAATTAATGATTTTAACAGAGCATGCAAGAATAGAAAAAGCAGAAAAAGAACTTGATGAACTCCTTAATGGAGATGTTAACAGAATTAAAAATATGTTAAATGAGGAGTGTAAATAATGGAAAATAACAGCATTGTAAAATATGAAGCTAATGGCCAAAATGTTGAATTATCAATATCAACAGTAAAACAGTTCTTGGTAAGTGGTGGAGGAAATGTAAACAATCAAGAAGTAATGATGTTTATGAAATTATGTCAAGGTCAAAAACTCAACCCATTTACTAGAGAAGCATATTTGGTTAAGTATGGAAATCAAGCTGCAAGTATTGTTGTAGGGAAAGATGCATTTACTAGAAGAGCAGAAGCTAGTCCTAATTATAAAGGCGTTAAATCAGGTGTAATTGTAGTTAATCTTAACAAACAAATTGAGAATAGAGAAGGTACATTTTATCTTAAAGGAAGAGAAGAATTAGTTGGTGGCTGGGCCAGAGTATCATTTAAAGATGGCAAGGACGATGTATTTAATACAGTAAGTCTTGACGAATATATTGGAAGAAAAAAAGATGGTTCAATTCAAAGTATGTGGGCAAATAAACCAGCAACAATGATAAGAAAAGTTGCATTAGTACAAGCGTTAAGAGATGCATTTCCAAATACATTATCTCAAATGTATGTAGCAGAAGAAGTTCAACTCGATGAAACTGAATTACCAAAGAATGAAATTAATGTTCAGGAAGAGCACAGACAAGCGTCACACGTTGATGCTCCACCACAAGTAGCAACAAAAGGTACTAAAGCGCAAGTAATGCAGTTAGCTGCTGAAAAAGAATTGATGTTAGGAACAGGAAAAGAAGCTAATGTTGAAGCATTAGAAAAATTTGCTAATGAACATGGAATAAGTTTAAGAGGTATGACAGAGGACCAGGCACAGCAATTAATTAAGCTGTTGATGGAATATGCACCAGTACAAGAAGTCCCAGAAGAGAATATTCAACCTGTAGAAAATGAAGAAAATTCTATTGATAATGCAGAGGTTGTTAATGAAGAAAACACACAAGAATCTGAAGATGATTCGGATCCATTTTAGAAGGAGTTAACATCATGGATAATAATAAAATTCAATCAAATAAGGAACAATTTTTACAACTTCTTAAAGGTGTTAACAGAGATGGCATGGATAAATTAATAGCATATTTAGAAAAAACAGATTTCTTCATAGCTCCAGCATCAACAATCTTTCATGGAAATTATGAAGGTGCATTGGTGCAACATAGCTTAAATGTGTACAACTTATTTAAAGAGAAAAATGAGAGATATGGCTTAGGTTTAAGTGAAGATTCAGTGAGAATTATGGCACTACTTCATGATTTGTGCAAAGCTAACTTTTATAAACCAACAACTAGAAATAAAAAAATTGATGGAAAATGGGTTCAAGTTCCGTGGTATGACGTAGATGATCAATTACCAGCAGGTCATGGAGAAAAATCAGTAATACTTATTCAAGCATTTATAAAGCTTACTGGAGAAGAAATGTTAGGCATTAGATGGCATATGGGTGGATATGAAAATGATAGCAATTATAAATATATAAGTGCTGCATGGAACAAATATAAAAGCGGAGCGTGTCTGCATACGGCTGACTTAGAAGCTAGTAATTTATTAGAAATGAAGATTGATTATGAAAAAATAGGTCAGCAAAAAATGAACTTATAGGGGGGCTGAATTTAAATGAATAAAGTTTTAGAAATAGGTCGTATGACTAAAGATCCAGAACTAAGATATTTGCCAGGGAGTGGAACCGCAGTTACAAGCTTCAGTATTGCAGTAGATGATGGTTTTGGAGATAACAAAAAAACTTACTTCTTTAATGTTGTAGTATTTGGGAAAAGTGCAGAAGCAGTTGCTAATTACACACATAAAGGTTCAAAAGTAGCAGTAATGGGCAAACTTACTACAAGAACATGGGATGCTCAAGATGGTACTAAGAGATATGCAACTGAGATAGTTGCTGATAACTTTGGAGGCATAGAATTTTTAGATAATAAATCAGATAATCAAAATAGCAGCCAAGGATATAACAATAATCAAGGTTCTGGAAGCGATGGAACTGGTAATTATGATTATTCAGAAGATATGACTCTGGTGGATTCGGATGAAATGCCATTTTAGAACCGAGGTGATTTATGGGATTATATAGATCAGTATAGAGATTTCTATAAAACAGTAATTTAAAACATGAGAATAAGAGATATTAACATAGTTGTTATATTCTCTTATTCTTACATGAAATTCAATTGAGAGGTAAACAATGATTGAAATAAAAAGTATTCAGGACTTAGTTAATAAATCAGATATGATTCCAACAGTGGCATTAAAAGACATAGGTACAAGGATATCAGATTGGTTATCAAGTGGAGGAAAAGAAACAGATCAATATATTAAACAGCAGTTCAGATATGCTGAAAACTTAATAAACATGAGGTGATAAAGTGACAGGTATTAAATATAGATTCTCAGATACTGAGATTAAAAAACTAATGAAAGAAAACTTCATGATTTTATATGACACTAGAGAGCAGGTTAATGAACATGTGTTGTGTGGATTCGATGATTTGAAATTTAAATATAAAAAACAAAAGATTGATGAAGGTGATTATACTGGAATAATTACAGCTAGACCAGATATGGGAATACCAAGAGATTTATATTTTCCTATAGGGGTTGAACGTAAGAATTCAGTTGATGAACTTGCAGGTAATCTATCAGAAAAGTGTGATACTAGAGATGATATAAGACTTGAAAGAGAACTTATAAGAGCAAAAGCAAAAGGAATTGATATTTATTTTGTAATTGAAGATCCTATAGGATTGAAAAATATTCAAACTGGAAATTATAGGAGTCAATATAAACCAAAAGCCTTTATGGGGAAGTTTACTTCATTAATGACTAATTATACTAAGGGAGCTACATTCTGCAGCAATACAGAAAGTGCTTATCACATAGCAAGACATTTATATTATGGAATAAGAAATTTCTTGAAAGAAGGGCAAATATATGAAGGGGGAGAGATTATTGGAGAAGATAACCAAAGACCAAGAGACAGTGATTTGTAAAAGAGCAATAGATACTTTTGGAGCAGCAATTCAACAGGTAATTGCTATGGAAGAATGTAGTGAATTAATACAAGCTATTTCAAAATCAATAAGATGTAAAACTCATAATGTTGAAGAAGAAATCGCGGATGTTGAGATAATGTGCAAGCAACTAAGAATTATATATGACAGTACGAAAGTAGATGAGATTAAGCAGAATAAATTAAAAAGACTTGAAGGAGTTGTTTGGGATGGGCAGAGCAGAAAACAGAAAAATGAAGAAGCACATTAAAAGCAAAATGACAGAAGAACAATTCAAGGTTTTTCAAAGTGAAGTAAATCAAGAATATGTTAATGGTGAAGTAAATAAGCAAATTAAATTTTATCAAGAATTGTGGACTGATTGTTTATTGGAAGCTTTTAAGAAGAACGGTTATTCAACAGATAAAGCTAAGATGATTCTTGATGATGTTGAATTGATAATGCTCAGAAAAATCGAGGAAAAGAAGAAAAATAATACTGGAAGAATTCCAGTAATAAAAGGTAGGTTGTAATAAGTATGGGAGATTTAAAGAGGGCTTATTTAACAAGTGAAGAGAAAAATTTCTATATGATTAGTAAGGCTTATATCCAGTATTGTGATGGACTTAGAGGGTTAGATGTTCATACTAACAATCCTGTGTGGGAAGATTGGAAAGAACGTGGAATGTTAACAAGTTCAATGCAGAAAAATATAAAGATGACTTACACATATTTAAAAAAATTCTGTTATGAGCTTGAAGAAAATTTAAGCAAGACTGAGATTGAAAGACTTAATAAGCAGCTTAATAAATTTGATTATAAATTAGTTGATGATTATACAGTTCAAAAATTACTTAGAGATATTGGAAATAACATAAAATATGCAGTAATTGAAAGAGAAAAATTTGAACCGATTTTACAAGACATTGCAGCAGTTAGATGTGTAGGATGTACTGCTAATTATGAAAAGTGTCCAATATATAAGATGCTGGATGATATAAGTATTCCTTATGTAAAAGAGAGTCCTACATGCCCATATGCATGTGAACTTGCAGAATATACTGAGGATGAACTTAAAAATATTGAAAAAATGAAGGAAACAATACACAAGAAAAGATCTGTTGGAAATGAGTTTAATAGAAAAATTGAATATGATAATAAAAAGACAAAATCAAAAAAACATAAATAATTAATTAGCCTATAAGGAGGGACAAGGCTTGAAAGAACTACACGATATTGATTTAAAAGCACTAATTGAAAATGAAACTGGGGAGAAATTTAACAGAGAAGGGTATATAAAATGTCCCTTCCATTCAGAAAAAACGCCTTCTATGAAAGTTAAGTTTTTCCCAGATAGAAATAAGCAAAAATATAAATGTTTCGGATGTGGAGCTACTGGCGATGCAATAGATTTTATATCTAATTATAAAAATCTTGATTATAATGCAGCAAGAGAATATTTAAATCTTGAAATTAAAAAGAATGAGGTAGAACTTGCAGAAGATAAAGTTAAAAGTTATATAGACTGGCAGCTTAAACATAATAAACAAGGTTATGAATTTTTAGGATTATTCACTTTTGTAGATGAAGATAATAATCCAATCTATTACAAAGCTAAATTTCGTAAACCTGATAACAAAAAAGAAACTCCTTATTATTGTTTTGATGAAGAGGGAAAAGTATCAAATAAACGAGGTGCTGATGAAGTTCCATATAATTTGTTTAATTTACTTAATGGAATTGAAAATAATAAGGTTATAGTCTTCGTAGAGGGCGAGAAAGATGCCAATATGATAAATAATATCTTAAAAAATACAGAGTATGTGGCAACGTCTATAAAGGGAGTAAAAGATTATACATCTATAAAACAAAAAGATATGAGAATATATGTTATTGGCGATACTGGAGAAGCAGGTAAAAAATATATAGAAAATATCAAAAAAGAGTTTTTTGGAATTGCATCTGAATTTAGAATAATCAATCTCCCAGGAATTAAACGCCTGGGAGACAATAAAGATGTTACTGACTGGTTAGAAGAACTTGGACATAATAAATATGATTTATTTAAAGCCTTTAGCAGAAGTTT
This sequence comes from uncultured Clostridium sp., assembly GCF_934754915.1. Taxonomy (GTDB): domain Bacteria; phylum Bacillota; class Clostridia; order Clostridiales; family Clostridiaceae; genus Clostridium. The sequence continues at coordinate 2,444 of NZ_CAKVKB010000109.1, read as the reverse complement.
AGATTTAAAAGATACTTATGAGTTACAACAGGATTCACATGGAATTTATAAATCATTGCCTAATAAGAATAATCCTGATGAATATAAAAAACAATACTTAACGGATTTTCAAGTAGTAGAAGCAAAAAGACTTAGATTTATTGAAGAAGATAGAGAAGGAGTAAGGCTTTTACTTAAGAGTAACACAGGTGATTTTATCGAAAGGATTGGTCCAAGTTCAAAATTTGACGATGTTAAAGCATTTAAGAATTTTTTAGGAACATTAGATTTAGCATTTAAGGGTAAGCCGGATGATGTTACAGATCTAAAGAGTTGGATTAATAAATACTGGGCCTTAGAAAATGAGGAAATATATACTGGAGATAAATTCATTATGAAAGATGGTTTATTAACATTAGTAACAGGCCAAGGAGCAATAAATGGTATAGGAAAAAATCATTCATTAATATCGAACAACAATGACATAAATATTTTAGACATTGAAAGCATTTCAAGAGAAGAAATGAAGCAACTTAAAAATCATATCTTTAAATTCACTGAGACAAGCAAAGCAATTTCAATTATTGGAACAGTAATTAATGATCTTGCTATTTATCAAAATCAAGAAATAGGAGAAAAACTTCCACATCTACTTATTGTAGGAGAATCACAATCAGGAAAAACAACTATATTGGAAAAAGTCATAGCACAAATACTTAATTATCATGTAGAAAATAAGAAATCTATAGGAAATAGCAGTAATTGGGCCATGCAAAGAGATTTATCTACAGGAAATTATCCAAGTCTTTATGATGAGTTTAAACCTAGTATGATGGATAAATATAAGATGCAAAAATTAAGTGGATTACTTAGAGATTTATATGATAGGCAAGTAATAAATAAAGGCGATAAGTCTTTAAATGTAAAGTCATTTCAATTAACTAGACCACTTATAATGGCGGGAGAAGAAAGTTATCCAAATTCAGAAACAGCGCTTATAACTAGAAGCTGCATAGTTTATTTATCACGAAATGAACGTACTGATAATCAAGTAATTCTTAATAAATTTGGGAGAAGTATTGTTGATGTAATTCTTAATTTAAAACCTGAAGAATATAGGAATATAAGAAATAGTAAAAGAGAGTTTTTTAAAAATTTAAAAGAAAGAGCTCTTGATACTGCCCTTAGTGTTGCAACAGGAATTGAAATACTTAACATATTATTAGAAAAATTTAATCTTAAAAGAATTGAAAATTATGAAGAATACATTTACAAAAATATTAAAGAAGAAATTTTAGAGAATGAAGAAGATACGAGATCAGTAGTTGAAAACATGCTTATTTTATATAACAACATAATTGAAGATGGAAGAGCATTTAATTCTAAAAATGTAGTAAAAAGTACTGGCGAAGGATTGTTTATAAGGACATCTGAAATGATTAATGAAATTCATGATTTTTGCAACAGAATAGGCTCAGCAGAAGTAGTTCCATTAAAACTTAGAGATTTTAAAAAGCAGGCAACAAAGGCAGGATATCTATTAAAACAATCTGGAAAAGTATTTAAAATTGAAGGACAGTCAGTAAGATTTGATGAGTACAATCCAGATAAATTCAGAAATCTACATTTAGATGCAATAGTTGAACCGGAGATATATGACCAGTCTTATATAAGTAAATCAGAACAAAAAGTAATTGATGGGATATTCCCACCACAAAGGTAAATTGCAGATAAAACGAAATGGAGGCAAAGTAAAATGACTAACTGCAAAGAAGCGTTAGAATATTATTTAGATAAGGAGAAAGAGAAAAGAAAGTTGGTTTATCCAGCTATTTACAGGCACTTTAAACATGAAGAAGATGGACCATTAAATAATTATATGTATGCAGTAATGGGATTAATTAAGTATATAAATCCTGATGATTATGTAGACTATTTCAAAAAGCCTTATGTTTACCTTAAAAAGTTTTCTGCGCAACATACAGAAAGAAGTTCTAAACCTTTAAGGGGTAGATATATAACAGTATTTGAAAAAGATGGATGTTTTTATTCTACAAGTATAGAGAAAGGTGAAATCCTTGTTTTATATAAATCTCTTTATGATGGACATAAAGCTTATGCAAGACCACTTGACATGTTTTTAGAGGAAGTGCCCGAAGGAAAAGAAAATCCTAGTGGTCAGAAATATAGATTTGAATTAGTTAGATATTAATGCGTGATATGTAGAAAGGATGAAATAACTATGAAGGAAAAAACTAAAAAACTATTAAAAGAAGCACAAGAAATATGCGATAGAGAAGATAGATCAACAGAGTATATGATTCAGTTTATGCAGGACTATGCTAATGTATCTTTTGATTGTGTAATAAATTATCTTCAAAATAATTAGTTCACAATACTAAGATTTTATGAAGAAAAGGTGGCGAAATAATGGAAAAGTGGCTGTTTTGCATTACGATCTGGCT
>NZ_CAKVKB010000108.1 GCF_934754915.1 uncultured Clostridium sp. | reverse complement strand
AAATGAATTTTCAAGCGGTACATCATATTCATCTATTAAAATAATTGTTCTCTTTCCATAATATTTTTCAAGACATTGGCTTAAAAATCTTAATGCTGTAGCATATGAAGACATATCATCACTTTTTTGGACTATGTTCATATATTCTTCCTTTTCAGTAGATAATCTTTCATCTTTTAAGATAAATGCATGTCTTCTGAATTCATTTGATATTTCCTCTCTTAAGCATTGAAAAGCCAAATCTAGGGTTGGCTGTTTTGCAGATTTTAAGGATAAATTTATTACAGGATACTTTCCCATATGTGAAGTATATTCTTCATCTTCATTCATTATATTAAGTCCATCAAAAAGATATTTGTTATCCTTTTTACTTCCATCAAATTCATTACGTTCATCTTCAAAGAAATACTGAAGCATACTCATATTTAATGTCTTTCCAAATCTTCTCGGTCTTGTAAACAAATTTACTGATGCTTTATTATCAAGTAAATCTTTTATTAATAATGTCTTATCTACAAAGTAATATCCTCTTGCTTATAAGCATTTCAAAATTATCTATTCCTATTGGCAAAGGTTTCTTTTTCATATACACCTTCCTCCATTCACTTCTATATCTGTTTTATCATTATATCCTAATTTATTATATTTTTAAACATATATGTTATAATAAAAAATCATCTGTCTGGATTCCATTCAACAGCTATCTTTCCCCACAAGTGGGGAAAATCTTAATATCATAATAAAATGTAATATCTAACAAATATCGACAACGGAATCATTCGCCTAAAAAGCGTAAATGATGTAGATTTTAAAACCACTGCTAATTTACTTGGCCATACAGCAGAAATGACACTGAGAACATATAGCCATGTTACTGATGATATGATATAACCAGCAGCCAATATAATAAAGAAAACTTTTTCCAATTAAATTCCAGCAAAGCTTTACTCTGCTTCATAAATACCTCTATGAAGCATTTCCTTAAATTCATCCCACTCAACCATGTGAGCCCCCATAGATTCAAGATGTGAAGTATATACCTGGCAGTCAATGAATTCAAAATCAAGCTCTTCTAACTTCTTGGCTAATGTTATAAGAGCTGCTTTTGATGCATTGCTAACCTTTGAAAACATGCTTTCACCGAAAAAGCATTTTCCAATTACAACCCCATAAAGTCCTCCTACAAGTTCATCATTCAAATAAGTTTCAACACTTGCCGCAAATCCATTATTAAAAAGATTTATATAAGCTTGCTTCATATCATTAGTAATCCATGTGCCTTCTTTGTCTTCTCTCATAGATTTACAATTTTCTATTACTCCTTCAAAATTCTTATTAAATACAACTTGAAAATGTCCATTTCTCATGACCTTTTTCATTGATTTTGAAATTTTGATTTCATCTGGCTTTATTATAAATCTTGGTTTTGGACACCACCACATTATAGGTTCCCCCTCATTATACCATGGAAAAATCCCATTACTGTATGCGAGAAGAAGCCTATCCATTGATAAATCTCCTCCAAATGCCAGAAGTCCATCCTCTTCACTGTTTTCTGGATCTGGAAATATAAATTCTTCACTTAATTTATATATAGCCATTTTTATCTCTCCCTTATAATTAACCACATACTATATCTTATAATTTATAAAATATTTCATAAAACATAATAATCTATTTAAATAATCAATAACTACAAGCTATTATATCATATCTAATTTTCTCAATACTATGTTCACATCAATTTGAAGAAATCTTATGAAAATTTCTTTTTAAAGCAATTAGAATATACTGTAACAATTTTTTCTTATGTTGAATATATTACTAGTATAACAGAAAGATAAAATATCTTAATTAAACTTCAAAAGATAAAATATCAGGGGGTATCTTCAATGTCAAATAAAAACAACAATAACTGTTCATGCAAATGCTGCTGTAAATGTAAAAAAGTAAAAAAGTCTAATAAATGCTGCTGTTGCAATAATAATAATAATAATAATAATAATAATGCTTATTCTAATGCATTCAATGCTGGTTTTTCTGCTGGTGCTTATTATGCTAACTTTGGAAGCTGCGGATTTGGCGGTGGCTTCGGTGGATTTGGTGGCGGATTTGGCGGCTTAGGATATGCTGGATTATTGCCATTCCTATTCTTATAGAATTTTACAAAACGATTATGATGTTCAGAAATTATTCTCAAAATTTCTTATCAATGAACAGAAGGTTTTCCCCATCATATGGCAGATACAACAGATATAGAAGAAGAGGCAGGGGCATCAGTTTCAATAATAGATTAAACCGTAATCTTAACAATTCTTATAGATTTAATAATCGTAGTTATGGAAATCTTTACAGAATGAATAATTCTGGTATATCTCTTGGAGGATTTACTAATAGTCTCCTTCTACCTCTACTTTTACTTGCCTGATTTCAAAACCTTTAAATTAAAACAAGGGATTGCCGTACAAAAATCAGATATACAATACTAAAATATTTGTATTTCTAATCAAGCAATCCCTTAATAATATAAAATTAATACTTTATTCCTTTCCTGCAAGTCTCTTGTAAACTGCAAGTCTGTCTTTTGAATCCTTCTCATTTTTATCAAATAATTTTTCTGCTTCTTCTGGAAATACCTTTGCAAGTGATGAATATCTTACTTCTCCCATTAAAAATTCTTTAAGATCTCCCTTTGGATCTTTACTATCTAATGAAAATGGATTTTTTCCGCTTCCACATAAGGAAGGATTATATCTATAAAGGTTCCAATATCCACACTCAACTGCCTTTTTTTCTTCTTCCTGTGAATTAGACATTCCTATCTTTATTCCATGATTTATACATGGTGAATAAGCTATTATCAATGATGGTCCATCATAATTTTCAGCTTCAACAAGAGCTTTTATTGTCTGGTTTTTGTCAGCACCCATAGCTATTTGTGCAACATATACATAACCATAACTCATTGCCATCATTCCAAGATCTTTTTTCTTTGTACGTTTTCCGCATGCAGCAAATTTTGCAACAGCTGATGTCTGAGTTGATTTTGAACTCTGTCCTCCTGTATTTGAATATATTTCCGTATCAAATACAAGAACATTTACATTTTCATTGGATGCCAAAACATGATCAAGCCCTCCATATCCAATATCATATGCCCATCCATCACCTCCAAATATCCATTGTGATCTCTTCATAAAAAATTCCTTATCATTTAATATTATTTTTGAAAATTCACTATTATCTTCCTCAAGAACTTTAATTAACTTTTCAGAACGTTCTCTACTTCCTTCAAGAACATCCATGTTATCAAGATAATCTTTAAGCACTTTCCTTACATCATCATCAATATCTTCATTTAATGCAAGACATATGTTTTCTGCAATCCTCTCTCTTATTGTCTTCACTCCCAAATACATTCCAAGACCAAATTCAGCATTATCTTCAAATAATGAATTTGCCCATGCTGGTCCATGTCCCTGTGAATTTTTACAATATGCTGATGCTGGTGTACTTGCTGCCCATATAGATGAGCATCCTGTTGCATTTGCAATCATCATCTTATCACCAAAAAGCTGTGTTACAAGTTTTGCATATGGAGTTTCACCACATCCTGCACATGCCCCATTATATTGAAGAAATGGAACTTCAAACTGGCTTCCTTTTACAGTTGTTTTAGTCATAGGATTTTTATTCTTAACCTTCTTTACATCATAATCCCAAACTTCTATCTGGTCATACTGACTTTCCTGTGATTCCATTATTAGTGCCTTTCCTGGTGCTGGACATACTTGCGCACAATTTCCACATCCAGTACAGTCAAGAGGTGAAATTCCTATGCTGTAGTTTAATGTTTCTTCAGTTTTTAATCCCCTTGGTTCTATAGATTTAAATCCTACTGGTGCATTTTCTTTTTCTTTATCTGTTAATAAAAATGGTCTTATTGTTGCATGTGGACATACATATGAACACTGGTTGCATTGAATACATCTTTCAGGTATCCATTTTGGTACATTTACAGCAATTCCTCTTTTTTCATAAGCTGTTGTTCCATGTTCAAAAGTTCCATCTTCCATTTTAGAATTTATAAATGCAGATACAGGAAGTTTATCGCCTTTTAGTTTATTCATAGGAATTACAATGTCTTTCACAAAATCAGGTAAATCATTTTCAGTTTTATGATTTTCATCAACTGCATTTTTCCAATCTGAAGGGATTTTAATCTTTATAATTTTCTCTATACCTTTATCAATGGCATCATTATTCATCTTTACAATGTTTTCACCTTTTCTGCCATAGACAGAAGATACTGCTTCTTTTAAATATTTCACTGCATCTTCAAGTGGAATAATTTCTGTAAGTTTAAAAAATGCAGACTGCATTATCATGTTTATTCTTCCACCGAGTCCTATATCCTGAGCTATTTTGACTGCATTTATTGCATAAAAATTTATATTATTTTCTGCAATATATCTCTTCATAGATGCTGGAAGTTTTTCTTCAAGTTCATCACAATCCCAAATTGTATTTAATAAAAATACTCCTCCTTTTTTAAGTCCCTTGAGCACATCATATTTATATACATAAGCTTGATTATGACATGCAATAAAATCAGCTTTATCAATTTCATATCTAGATTTAATTGGATTTTTTCCAAATCTCAAAGAAGATATTGTTATTCCTCCAGATTTTTTTGAATCATAGTCAAAATACCCCTGGGCATACATATCTGTATGATCCCCTATAATCTTAATTGCACTCTTATTAGCACCAACCGTACCATCTGAACCAAGCCCCCAGAATTTACATGATGTACATCCATCAGGAACTACATTTATATCTATAGGCCTCAATGATGTTTCTGTTACATCATCTGTTATTCCAAGTGTAAATCTGTCCTTTGGTTCATCTAAAGCAATATTATCAAACACAGCTGCAATATGTGATGGTGTAGGATCTTTAGAACCGAGACCATATCTTCCTCCCACAATGCATGGAGCATCCTTTTTATTGAAAAATGCTTTTATGACATCTAAATATAAGGGTTCTCCAATAGAACCTGGTTCTTTTGTCCTGTCTAATACTGCAATTTTTTTTACACTTTTAGGAATTACATTTAATAATCTTTCAGCACAGAATGGTCTATAAAGTCTTACTTTTACAACCCCTGTCTTCTGTTTATTTTTATTTAAAAAATCTACAGTTTCTTCAATAACATCATTTACTGCTCCCATTGAAATTATTATTCTGTCTGCATCTTCTGCTCCATAATAATCAAAACAATGATAATTTCTTCCTGTAAGTTTATTTATTTTCTCCATATAATCTTCAACTATTTCTGGAATTTTTTCATAATATTCATTAACTGCTTCTCTTGTCTGAAAATATATGTCTGGATTTTGAGCTGTTCCCCTTGTTACTGGATGATTAGGATTTAATCCTCTTTTCCTAAATTCTTCAAGAGATCTGTAATCAATCAGATCTGCAAGTTCATCATTTTCCAGCACTTCAATTTTTTGAAGTTCATGAGATGTACGAAATCCATCAAAAAAATTTAAAAAAGGAACTTTTCCTTTTATTGCAGATAAATGCGCTACTGGTGATAAATCCATAACTTCCTGAACGTTGTCTTCACACAGCATTGCAAAACCCGTTCCTCTTGCTGCCATAACATCCTGATGATCTCCAAATATACTTAAAGATGATGCTGCAATTGCTCTTGCTGCTACATGAATTACACATGGAAGAAGTTCACCTGCAATTTTAAACATGTTAGGCAACATTAAAAGCAAACCTTGAGATGCTGTATATGTGGATGTAAGCACCCCACTTTGAAGTGAACCATGAACTGCACCAGCTGCTCCTGCTTCTGACTGCATTTCAACAACCTTTACTGGCTGTCCAAATATATTTTTCTTTCCTTTAGCTACCCATTCATCAACATGTTCAGCCATTGGTGATGAAGGTGTTATAGGATAAATAGCTGCAACTTCAGTAAATGCATATGAAACATATGCTGCTGCAGTATTACCATCCATTGTTTTTGTCTTTCTCATGTTAATCCCTCATTTTCTAAATTAGAATAACTTAAACTTTCATAATTCTTATTCTTTACAGCTTCAGCTTATATTATGTACTTATTTTTTTCTTTTTTAATTGTATATGACCATACTAATTTTTCCTACACCCATCCATTTTCTTCAAAATTCATGTTTAAATATAATTTGTATTTTTAAAAGTATATATTTTTATCAATATGATGATTTACATTCTAAATTTATCCTGTATAATATATACTGAACTTCCTAAAGTGTCTACAATTCTATTATTAAAATTAATTATGGGTATCATGTGTAAAATAAAATTTAGTAATAGAGGTAAAAATAATGTATTATAGCGATTTAAACACAGTCACAACTATGGCTGAAAACAAATCAGTCCTTTCAAAGGACAAACCATTGGTATATTTAGGACGCTCAGCTTTTACAGGCATCCTTCTTTTTCTTGCAACAGTGCTTTCATACACAAATGGAGCAATACTTGCTCCAAATTATCCTGAATTTGCAAAAATAAGCTGTTCAGCACTGTTTTGTTTTGCAATTATTGCAATTGTATTTTTCAATGGAGAATTATTTACTGGAAATAATTTTGTAATGTTCACAGGTCTTCTTGATAAAAAAGCATCTATCTATTCAACTTTGAGAGTATGGATATATTCACTTTTAGGTAATGCATTAGGAATAATATTCTTTGCATATATATTTGTAAAAAGCGGTGCTTCATTATCAATATTAAAACCTTATTTAGAACCAATTGTACAGGCAAAGATGGAGCTTTCCCCTATTCAGGTTATTCTAAGAGGAATTTTATGTAACTTCAGTGTTTGTCTTGCTGTTTTTTCAGGAATAAAACTTAAAAGTGAATTTGGAAAAGCACTTTTAATGTTCTTCTGTGTATTCACATTTGTTGTAGCAGGATTTGAACATAGTATTGCTAATATTGCAATATTCTCAATTGCAGGCTTTTCATTAGATTCATTTAATTTAGCACTAGCATTGAATAACATTTTATGGGCTGTTACAGGAAATATCATTGGAGGCGGAATATTTCTTGGAGGAATATTAAAATTCACAAGTATAGATGGCTGATATATTCAGCTAAATGTATCCAGAATTTCTTCAGAAATATAGTCTGTAAAAAAATACTGTATCAGAGGAATTTAAAATCCTCTAATACAGTATTTTTTGTATTATTATATATTTATTTAAAAAGATTTGTGTTAGCTTATTATTTTTCAATTGGCTTTTTTAATACTGCAAGAAGCAGCATTCCGATAACTGCTCCAATAGCAACTGCTAAAATATACATTAATGGATTTCCTATAACAGGAACTACAAATATACCACCATGAGGTGCCATTAAGGTACAATTGAATATCATTGAAATTGCACCAGCTGTTGCTGAACCAACAACACATGCAGGAATAACCCTTAATGGATCTGCTGCTGCAAATGGAATTGCACCTTCTGTTATGAATGATAATCCCATTACATAATTTGTAATACCTGATTTTCTTTCATTTTCAGTAAATCTATTTCCAAAGAATGTAGTAGCAAGTGCAATTGCAAGAGGAGGAACCATACCTCCAGCCATAACTGCTGCCATAACTTCATAATTTCCTGAAGCAAGTGAAGCTGTACCAAATACATAAGCTGCTTTATTGAAAGGACCACCCATGTCAATAGCCATCATTCCAGCTACAACTATTCCTAAAAGTACCTTGCTTGTTCCGCCCATTGAATTAAGAATTCCAGTAATTCCGAGATTTATAGAACCAAAGAGTGGATTTACAATTATCATTATTATACCAATTAATCCTATGCCAAAGAATGGATATAATAATGTTGGTTTTAATCCATCTAAAGCATCTGGGAGTAAATCAAATACTTTCTTAAGTCCAAGAACTAAGTAACCTGCTGCAAATCCTGCAAACAATGCACCTAAGAAACCACCGCTTATTGGTGAAATGCTTGAATCAAAAGCACTTGAATATGTAGTACCTGCATTTGCTAAAGCTCCACCTACAAAACCTACTGCAAGACCTGGTCTGTCAGCAATACTCATTGCAATAAATCCAGCCAGTATAGGAAGCATAAAACCAAAAGCATTTTCTCCTATTGTCTTAATCAAAGCCGCTATAGGTGTATTTTTACCAAAATTGCTTGGATTTATATTATAATCATCTAAAAGAAATGCTAAAGCAATTAATATACCTCCTCCAATAACAAATGGAAGCATATGTGATACACCATTCATTAAATGCTTATATATCTGACGTCCAATACTTTCATCATCAGAATCATCAGAAGATTCAGAAGCTCCTCCTGAATGATGATAAACATGAGCATCACCACTTACTGCCCTATTTATAAGTTCTTCTGCTTTATGAATTCCATCTGCAACTTTTGTCTTTATTACTTTTTTTCCATCAAATCTTGCCATTTCAACATTTTTATCAGCTGCAATTATAATACATTCAGCTTTTTCAATTTCTTCTTTAGTCAAAACATTTTTAGCTCCTCCAGAACCATTTGTTTCAACCTTTATTGTAACTCCCATTTCTTTACCTTTATTTTCTAGGCTTTCAGCAGCCATGTAAGTATGAGCAATTCCTGTCGGACATGCTGTTACTGCCAATACTCTATAAGAACCTTCTGCCGGTTTAGCTTCTTCTCTTGGTTCTTCCGGAAACTTTTCTGCTTCTTTTTCATCTATTAATTTCAAAAATTCCTTTTTATCATTACAGTTTATTAATTTTTCTCTAAATTCCCCATCCATTAATATAGTTGAAAGACGTGCTAAAACTTCCAGATGAAGATTATCACTGTTATCAGGAACAGCTATCATAAAGAATAAATTTGCTGGCATTCCGTCTAACGAATCATAATCAACACCATTTTTGCATACTCCTGCTGCAAGACTTGCCCTTTTAACTGCTTTTGTTTTTCCATGAGGTATTGCAATTCCATCACCTATACCTGTTGTACTCAATTCTTCTCTTGCAAGTATAGCTTTTTTATATTCTTCCTTATCATTTAAATTTCCTGTCTTATCCATAAGGTCTACAAGAATATCTATGCATTCAGCTTTAGAATTTGGTTTAATATCAAGATTCATTCCCTGTTCATGTAATAAATCAATAATTCTCATTTTAATTCCTCCTCTTACTAATAAATTTCATATATGATAAGGTTTACTTTTTTACTTTAATCTATACCAATATTTCAACTGATACTCAAATATGAATATATTAAATATTTCATTTAAAATCAGTTAAGTGTATTGGCATAAACTTCATTTAAGCAAACTCTGGCTTAGTTTTTATATTTTCTATTTCATCTGTAATAACAGATTTTCTACTTCTTCTTTTGTTGCAAGTTCTTCTGAGAATGCACTGGCACTTCCTGTTGCAATTCCCATTTTAAAAGCTTCATCTAAGTTTTTATTTTTAAGATATCCCCATAGGAATCCAGCAACCATTGAATCTCCTGCACCAACTGAATTTTTAAGTGTTCCTTTTGGAACTTCTCTCTTTATATAATTACCATTTTCAGGAATTAGTATTGCACCATCACCAGCCATTGATATAAGAACATTTTTAGCTCCCATTTCCTGCATTTTCTTTCCATATTTTATTATGTCTTTATCATCTTTCAGTTCTACATCAAATATTTCTGCTAATTCATGATGATTGGGCTTAATTAAAAATGGCCTGTATTTTAATACATTTAATAATAAATCTTTAGTTGCATCCACAATGAACTCAACTTCTTTATCTAAAAGATTTTTCATAATCCTTTCATATATATCATCTGGAACACTCTTTGGAATACTTCCTGAAAGTATAAGAAAATCACCTTTTTTTAGTTTGCTTACCTTTTCATAAAGAGATTCAAGGTCTTTTTCTGTTATATCAGGTCCTGCACCATTTATTTCAGTTTCTCCATCACTCTTAAGTTTTACATTTATTCTTGACATTCCATTATCAAGTTTTACAAAATCACAGTCAACACCATGTTCTTTTACCTGCCTTAAAATTTCATCACCTGTAAATCCTGCTATATAACCTAATGCAGTATTATCAACTCCTAAATTCTGCAAAACTATTGAAACATTAATTCCCTTTCCCCCTGCATAAACCTGTTCACTGTTGATTCTATTTAATGTATTTGCTTTAAAATTATCAACTTTTACAACATAATCTAATGAAGGATTTAAAGTTATAGTATTAATCATATTATTTCACTCCTATCACTTTTGTATCATAATTACTATTCCCATTTGTCTGACTTGTTATTAATATGGAATCACTTATATCTGCGAAAGTTATAAAACTTACCTCTTCAAGTTTTGATTCATCAGCAAGAATATAAGACTTTATACATCTTGTTATTGCTTCTCTTTTTACCATTGCTTCATTTATATCCGGAGTGGTATATCCATTTTTATTACTGACTCCATTTGTTCCAAAGAAACCTTTTGAAAAATTATATTTCTTAAGATCATCTACAGCATTGCTTCCAACTATAGCTTCTGTGGATTCTTTCACCTCTCCTCCTAAAATGATAACTCTTATCCCTTTTTCAAGAACTTTCTTAGCATGAACTATGCCATTAGTCACTACCAATATATCCTTCGCCTCTATAAAATCAATCATTTCTTCAGTTGTAGTACCTGCATCTATATATACAACATCACCATCTTCTATAAGTCCTGCTGCATATTTTGCAATCTGTACTTTTTCTTCTGTATTTAAAGTTTTTCTTAAATTAACTTTATAATCATGTTTAGAAGTGTTATCGCCGATTGAAATTGCTCCTCCATGAATCTTTTTGAGTTTTCCATCATTATTTAGTGCATTTAAATCTCTTCTTACTGTTGATTCTGATGCATTAAGGATTTTCACTAATTCAGTTACTGAAACAATTCCTTTGGCTTTTAATTCATTAAGAATGATATTATATCTTTCTTCTGTAAACATTATCACCACTCCTTGATATTATAATATAACATTTTTTAAAATAATTCAATCATTTTCTTTCAAAATCTTTCATTTTTTTATTGCTTTTTTAAAGTTTATAATTGTTTTTGATTGTTTTTTGTTCTTTTTCTATTATAAGACTTGTTTAAAAAGCCTGTTAAATTTATTAAACTATTCTGAATTCTAATCTATTCTAATGTACATCTGATAATTTATAGCAATCAAACTTTATATCATTTTAGATG
>NZ_CAKVKB010000107.1 GCF_934754915.1 uncultured Clostridium sp. | reverse complement strand
ATATCCAAGAACACGACATATTGAAGGTTCAAACCTCCAATATGGAGACGAAAATTTAAAAATAGAAAAATTTGATTATATAAAAAATAAATATTTAATTTTAGAAGAAAAAGTTGATGGTGCAAACTGCGGTATAAGTTTTGATGAGAATAACAAACTGTTATTACAAAGCAGAGGACATTTTTTAAATGGCGGATATGGTGAAAAGCAATTTGATTTATTCAAAGCGTGGGCAGGCTGTCATAAAAATAAATTATTTGAGCTATTAGGTACAAGATATGTAATGTATGGTGAATGGCTTTATGCAAAACATACTGTCTACTATGATAATCTTACACATTATTTTATGGAATTTGATATTTATGATAAAAATAAAGACATCTTTTTATCAACTAAACAAAGAAAAAAACTGCTTAAAAACTATAAATTTATAACTTCAGTCTTAGTTTTATATGAAGGCAGATTAAAAAATATTGATCAGTTAAAAAATTTTCTTGGCAAATCAAATTTTAAGTCTGATAAATATATGGATTCTCTAAAGAAACAGTGTGAAAATTTAAATTTGTCTTATGAACTTGCATTAAAGCAGACTGATAAAACAAATTTAATGGAAGGCATCTATATAAAAATTGAAAATGATTATGAAGTTATTGATAGGTTTAAATTTGTTCGTAGTTCATTTTTAAATACTATTCTAGATAGTGAAACCCATTGGATTAATAGGCCAATTATACCTAATAAACTTAAAGATGGCATTGACATATATTCAGAGCAGGATGAAACTATTATTAAAGATACAGAAGAAAAAGGTGATAAATATGATAGATAAAATTTTATCTTATAATTTTCAATTTCAAATGATTATTCAAGAATTTCCCATAATAAATGAACTTAAAAATATTCCTCAAAATTCAAAATACCATGGCGAAGGAAATGTTTATATTCATACGGCTAATGTCTGCAGAGAAATCCTTTCCTTTCCTGAATTTAAACTGCTTACAGAAAAGGAACAATTCATACTATATCTTGCAGCCCTTTTTCACGATATTGGAAAGCTTACATGTACAGTTATAGAAAATGGCAATATTGTATCACCTCGTCATGGTATAAGAGGCTCTAAAATCTTCAGAGAATTATCCTATAAAGAATATTCCAACAAATATGAAATCTCCTATGATTTTCGTGAAAGTATTTCAAGACTAATAAAATATCATAGTCTTCCATTTCATTTTGAAAACAGGGAAAATCCTGATCAAACTCTTTTAAAAGTAAGCGAAGGAACTGATATGAGACTTCTTTATCTTCTTTCAAAAGCCGATATACTTGGAAGAAAATGTGATGATAAAAATGCACTCCTTAATGATCTTGAATATTTTAAAGAATATTGCATTGAATTAGGATGTTTTGATTCAAAAAGGATCTATAAAAATTTCTACACACGTTTTAGGTATCTTAATAGTAAAAAGGGCAGTAATATTCACTATAACGATGAACTCTTTGATCCTTCTCTTTTTCAAGTTATTATAATGTGCGGACTTCCATTGAGTGGAAAAGATACTTTCATAGAAAACAATTTAAGCAATCTTCCAATGATTTCTCTTGATGATATACGGGAAGAGTTTAAAATTTCTCCAAAACAGGGATCTGGAAAAGTTGCTGCCATTGCTCGTGAAAGAGCTAAAGAATATCTTAGAAAACATGTTTCATTTGTATGGAATGGAACAAATATAATGGAAGAAACTCGTAAAAAATTATGTGATCTTTTTACGGCATATAATGCACAAGTAAAATTCATATATATTGAAGTTCCTTATAAAAAGCTATTATCAAGAAATAAGAAAAGAAACCGTACAATTGAACCTAAAATTTTAAATAACATGATTCATAAAATGGATATGATTGAACCTTATGAAGGATTTTCTGTTGAATATCATATAAATGATAATGTTTAATTTAAAAATTTATAAATTAATTCATATAAACAATACTGGTTGCAGGAATATAAAGGCATTATATCAATGTTTCCTTTATATCCCTGCTCTACTTCTATCAATTAATATTTCTTATAAAATTTCTATATTAATACATGACTTAATATTTCATCATTATCAATAATCTTCTTAGCTAATTCTTGATTCTCCTTAACATGAATATATGTATATCTATCTGGCTTTATTTGAGGTGCTAAATCTATTGCCCTTTTAAAATCATCTTTTTTCATATTTAAAGTTTTAACATAATCAAAAAAACCTGTTGTTTTTAAAACTTTTGTTATTCTTTCTATTCTATGGTTTTGAACTTTTGCCATAATATAAGTTGCTATTCCAACCTGTACTCCATGAAGTTCCGGTTTTATTAGAAACTTATCAAGAGAATGTGAAATTAAATGTTCTGCTCCTGAGGCTGGAGAACTATTTCCAGCAATCTCCATAGATATTCCGTTTAAAATTAATGAGTCAACTAATTCTTTTAAAAATAAGTCTTCTTTAATGCTTTTAAATTCAGTTCTTACAAAACTATTTACTGCTTTTTTAGAAATCATTGTTGCAAAATCATTTACTATTGCTTTTCCATTTTCCTCTTCAAATTTCCAGTCATACAAGGCTGTAATATTTGAAACTAAATCACCAATTCCTGAATATATAAATTTTTCTGGTGCACCTTTAATCACATCAATATCAACAACTATTCCATAAGGTGTTTTTGCTGGCACAGACATACGCTTTCCATTAATTAAAAGTGATGCTCCTGAACTTGCAAATCCATCATTAGATGTGGATGTTGGTATACTTATAAAAGGAAGTTTTCTTAAAAAACTCATGTATTTTACTGCATCTATTGCTTTTCCCCCTCCAACACCAATTAAAACATTAACATCATTTGGTAATTCAAATGCTTTTGTACTTATTTCATCAAAATTTATATTAAAAATAGTTTCTATATCAATTATATTGATACCTGATTTTTTTAAAGATGATTCTATTCTTTCTCCAAAAAGTTCCTGTATCCCCTCACCAAAACACAATGAAACTTTATTAAATCCTGATTTTTTAATCAATGTTCCTACATCATTCAAAATTCCCTTTCCAACTTCCAATATAGAAGGAATAGCTATTTTTTCACTTACAGCTTTCATAATAATACTTCACCCCCGACTATTTATGTCCATGTACCAAATATTTATTATTTAAACTATCCAATTAAATATATTATTTGAATTTTTTTATACTTTATTAATATTTCGGCAGACTATTCAAAAGCTTTATATTAACCTTTTAGTCTAATATTGCACTTTTAATAACTGCAAATGCTTCTCTTAAATACGATATTGGAATAAGATACCATACAGTTTTACTAGAATAATTTGTTACATTCCTATAATCATGTCTTTTCGCAAGAAAACTACTTCTAAAAGCATGAAAATCAGTAGTAATAATTTTAATCTCACTTTCTTCTATTGGTCTGCCACTGTCTTTTTCTATTATTTTTTTAGAGAATTCAAAATTTTCTGCTGTGTTTCGCGATTCGTCTTCTACAAGAATCCTATTTTCACTTATTCCATTATCAACAAGATATTTTTTCATAGCTTCAGCTTCAGAAATCATTTCATCTATCCCCTGGCCTCCGCTTACTACTATCTTGCCTATATTTTTATGTTCCTCTGAACATTCTATTGCTGCATTTAATCTATATCTCAATATTGCACTTGGATTGTACCCATCCTTAAGTCCAGCGCCAAGAACAAGTATATAATCAGAATTGGATGTATCATGTTTAGGAAAACCAATTATAATTCCTTCAATAACTATCACCCCAGCTAAAAATCCAAAAAAACATATTTTTATAATCATAAATGCTTTCTTTAAATATTTATTTTTATCAATACATGCTGATATCTGTTCTCTTTTTATTCCATATAACATCATTAATATAGACAAAATAATAACAGGAACTGAAAATGCTATTTTTGTTGCACTTTTTATATTCACTGCAATTACATATGCTAATAAAATAAAACCTGTTATAAAACATAGTTTATTCTTCATACTATCCCCACTTTCATCATATTTTTTAAAGTATAACATGGAAATCACTTCTATTTTAAATGTTAGCTTTTTTGTAATATTTTTTTAATCATTATTTAATTCATTTTTTAGCTATGAATTAGGAATAAATATGCTAATCTGCATATTTTATATACGTCCTATAAAAACATGGGCAATGTATATATTTATATAAATATGTTATAATTAACACGAAAAATCTATATCTAATTGTCAACTCTATAATAATAAATCAGATTTTCGAATATAAAAATCTGATTAAAATTTTCATTACTATTTTATATGTTGCAATTAATAATGGGCAGTTAAATATGAAATCTTTATAAGATTTCTTTAATATTTTTATATGTAATTTCAATATATGTGTTTTTAAAATTGGAAAGGAGTTTTTTATGAATATACAGACAACAATAGAAAATTTAAAAAAAGAAGGCTTTATAGTTTCATATTTTGAAAATACTACTGATGCTTCAAAATATCTTATTTCAGAACTTAATGGAAAAACAATAGGATTTGGTGGAAGCAAAACTATAGAAGAACTTGGATTATTTGAAAAACTATCTGAAAATAACCAAGTATACTGGCACTGGAAACAGCCAGCAGAACAAGCTAAAGAAAATTCCATATCTGCTCAAGTTTACATATCTTCAGCTAATGCTATTGCTGAAAGTGGTGAAATTATAAATATTGATGGTACTGGAAACAGGGTATCTGCTATTATGAATGGTCATGAAAAAGTGTATATTATCGCAGGAGTTAATAAAATAGAACAAAACTATGAAAAGGCCATGTGGCGTGCCAGAAATATAGCAGCCCCTCTTAATGCTATAAGATTAGGATTGAAAACACCTTGTGCTGTGAGCAAAGAAAGAAAATGCTACAACTGTAATAGTCCTGAAAGAATATGCCGAGGTATTTCTATACTTGTTCAAAAAATGAATGGTATAAAAGAAATGGAAGTTATTTTAATAAATAAAGAACTTGGATATTAAAATAAATGAAGGGTGCAAGTCTTTGAATTAAAATTTCACAGACTATATTACACCCTCTAAAAAATTTAGTTAATCCATCTACATTTTTAATTTACCTTAATCTATTATAATTGACCATAGGTTTGCCTAATCCTTTTACAATATCCTGTTCTATAAAAAGCCTTTCAACTGCTTCTTCATATTCTTTTATATTCTTTGACATCCTTATATTTCTAAGATATTCCTTGCAGTCTGAAAATATATAAATCATATAAGACCATAATTCCTTCATTTTAAATAATGCTCCTATATCCTGAGGATATATGTCCATATATGAATTTAAAATCTCATCATGAAATGATTTAATAGTCTTTTTATCAAGAATTTTATTTTCTAAAATTTCATTCATCAGTCCTGGATTCGCAAGTATTCCTCGTCCCAGCATAACTGATTTCAAATCTGGAAATAAATTTACAAGTCTTTCATAATCTTCTGATGTAAAAATATCACCATTATAACATACAGGATTTCTGCTTAAAGACAATCCATCTTTAAATATATCTAGATTTGGCTTATTTCCATAAAAATCCTTTGTTGTTCTTGGATGAATTATAAGTTCTTCAAGTGGATATTTATTATATATCTCTATAAGTTTATAAAATTCATCAGGACTATCCTTTCCTATTCTGGTTTTTATTGATATCTTAATATCATTTTTTTCAAATATCTCATAAAGGAATTTATCAAGTTCTTCTCTTCGCGCTAAAAAGCCTGAACCTCTGCCCTTTCCAACAACTGTTCCTGAAGGACATCCCAGATTTAAATTAATTTCATCATAACCCAGCTTTTGAAGTTTTCTTGAGGTCATTATCAATCCCTTTGAATCATCTGTAAGTATCTGAGGCACTATATTTATATTTTTATTGTTTTCTGGCAGAACATCCATAAGTTCTTTTGTATTTAATTTTCTGCTCTCATTAGGAATTATAAAAGGTGTAAAATACTTATCCATATTATGAAAAAATTTTTCATATGAATTTCTATATACATGTCCTGTTATACCTTCCATGGGTGCAAAGTAATATTTCATTCTATAGACTCCTTATAAAATTATATGAAATTTTTATACTTATACTTTATTTTAATTTAATCTATGTATTACATCTAGTAATTTGTAATTGATAATTTACAGTAAATAATCAAATGTTTGAAGGATTCCTTGGATTGTTATATAACTTTATTATACTAATAGTAACATTTTCCACTACACTTTCCATGTATTATCTTTCTTTTTACTTCTCTACAATAATCATCATTATTATTTATAGAATCCAGCATATTTAAAGCTGTCTTTAGATTTTTCACATCTCTCTCCATATAATCAATATAGTTTCCTCTTCCAACAACTTTTAAATGTGTTACTCCTGCTTTTTTTAACTTCTGCAGCGCACATAAACTGCATCCTGTATTTCCAAAACTATAACTGTCTTCATCATCATAATCACTGTTTAGATTTTCATTATAAAATTCATCTTCTTCAAATACACTGTCAATATCATAATATTTTTTGAATTTATCATCAACATTTTTAAAGTGTTTACATTCTTCATTTACTTTTGCCATATGATATGGTATTTTACACAAATGTGCCATTTCATCACAATGAAGTGAACTGCAGAATGCACCTGTATAATGGCATAATTCATTTAAAGCAAATGCTTCATACTCCATTTTTTCATTTCTGCCTGCCATTATACATGATTTCATATCTTCAATTGAGTTTTTCCTGTGAAAAATATATCTTGTTATATTTTTAAACTTGTGGAAAAATTCTATTGAAAGTCTGTTTATTTCAGCACATTCGCCACTTAAATGTATTGAACAATTTATATTCTTCTTCTCAAGATAAAATATAAGTGCAGGATCAGCTATGATAAATTCATCAAATCCTATCTCTATAAGATCTTTCATTATTTTTTCAATGAATTCATATTGTTCTTTAAGATAGTATAAATAATTAAATGTTATGGTAACAGGTACCTTATATACATCTACCATTTTCTTTAATATTCTCATATCTTCCAAAGATCCTATCTGAACATTATAATACAATACTTCTCTTCTGTTTAAAGGAAATAAGTTTCCATATTTTTTGTTCCACTCATATGGTACATATCCACAGAACACCTCATCTGCTCCTGCCTCAGCAAGCCTTATATAATCGTCAATACACCCTAATCCAGCTACTATCTTCATTAATTTTTCCTCTTATTTCTATATAAAATTTAAAACAATTCTGTCTATACCATTCTTCACATAATATTCCAACATTTCAGCATCTTTTAAAAGAGTCTCATCAAAAGCAAATAAAGAATTATATCTGCCAGTCATTTTTAAATGTTCTGGATATGCAAATACATAATCTTTGCAGTACTTTGGACATGCTTTTACCAATTCCTGTTTTCCTCTATCAAGATTTTTGCACATTGCATAAAGAGGACAATATTGAGATGTATTAGTAACATAAAAAGGCATCTGCAGACTATGTTTTCCTTCTGCTATTGAAATTTTATAGCCACAATTTTCATACTCATAACGATTTACTTTATATTCTTTTAAAAATTCTTGAAAAATACTGCTGTTAAGACTATTTTCAGCCATAAGATTCCTATTTTCAATATAACCTTTCTTATATACATACCTTTAATCCTTTTTTCTCTTGTTTAATAAAACTCCTAAGGATATTGAGAAAAATTGACTCTTATCTTCTAATATCTTTAACATTCCCCAGTCATTTATCACAATCTCTATTTTCTTATTATAACTATGGCTACACCATTCATATACATTATCTAAAATTTCCAAAGTATTTTGTATATAACAATCTCTCATATATGTAAAGCAGAGTGTTATGGAGAGATTCTCTTTTTGAGCTTTACAAAGCATATTCATTAATGATTCCTTATCAGGAAATAGATTATGACAGAATTCATTTCCTATATATATTCTAGAAATATCTTTTTTGAATAGTTCATGATCATTAACATAGTTTTCCCTAAGATAATTATCTTTAAAATCATTTATATCATTATAAAGATAGTCATTATACAATTTATCATTATCTAGTTTTACAGCAAGTTCAAAATGATTCATAATAGATTTATTCCACCTATCATAATTTAACTTTGAAATCCACTTCTGTTTTTCCTTAGAATAATCATCATAAAATTCATAATCCTTTTCATAGGGATAACCAACCATCTCTTTTGAAAATTCATTTTCCTCTCCAAAATTTTTAAGCATAATATATCTTGAGTAATCCTTAAAAATTCTTTTTACATTCTTGGCATATTCTTCATCATTAATAACAAAAATATATTCATTATAAAATTTTCTTTTTATTACATCTATAATGCTATAATTTTTTATTTCAATTTCTTCATATCTATACTCATCAAATACGTAAAATGCAATTTTTATTTTGTCTATATTTTTTCTTTCTTCTAAAAAACGTACACTAAGCTTCTTTGTGGATATTTTCAATATCCTGACTTCTGTTTTATCAATAATACAGCTTATAAGCCCTGATGGCAGTAATTCTGCTTCTTCTTTTTCCAAAATGATTCCTCCTATAAATGTACTGTAGCAATAAATTATATTAATATTTCATTTTTAGTATTTTCTCACTCCCATCAGCCTATTGTATTCAATAGTATAAATGCTGATTTAAAAATGTAAAGCGGTATAGAGGATAAAAAGAAGTGCCCTTGTAAGACACTCCATTTGAATTTTCTCTTTGCTGTTACTTTCTATCAAGATAGCATATGTCTGTTACCACATCTTCCCTAAATTTACGTACATGTTCTTCCAAATAATTAACAATCTTTTCTGATTCTCCACCTATAGTATGATACATAAAAAATGGTGCATACAATTCCATTGCATATACTTCTGGTGTACCTTTTTTCATATACCCCATTTCTATCAGAGTTTCAAACATTTTTGCCATACTATTAATAGATGAATCTATAAATATTTCTCTATATAAAGCTGCCATCTTTGGATTTTTAAATTGTTCTATCATAAGCAGTTTACGAAACATAGTTATCCATTCATCAGTTGTCTGAAAATGAAACATATCCATACAAATTTCTTCTACATCCTTCCAACAGATAGTTTCAATTTTAACAGAATTTCTTTTTTCCATGTAACGTGATGTGCATTTTTCTATAATACTATCTAAAATTTCCTGCTTGCTTTTAAAATGCTTATAAATTACTGCATCTGATGCTTTTACTGCCCTTGCAATCATTCTTGTCGATACTGCATCAAAACCATTTGTTGAAAATAATTTCAATGATTCATAGACTATTATTTCTTTTGTCGTCATAGTTAATCATTTCCTTTTGTTTTTATAATAATTAATTATACCTATTAACAATCCAACAATCAATTCTACAATCCATAATTTAATCATTCCTATTTTACACTTAGTGCAAATAGACGCAATTCTTATAATACTTGCATTTATATTAGGAAATGTACATAAAGTGTTAAATAATAAAATATTTTCAACAATATCAAATATTCCTCTTAAAACAGGTATTGCACATATAATCATCTGCATTTGAAATTTTGTACACCACTTATAAACTGCTAGAGATAAATAAATTTGAAATAAACCAAAAGCCACAACAAAAATAAAATCAAAAAAATAGTAATACTTATATACCATAAATCCCTCATTCTGCATTCCTGATAAAACATTTCTTACAATAGACACATCATATTGTTTCATATCAAAAGTACCATAACCATTATTATAATCTGCAACTATGCTGCTGCCGGCTATTCCTTCTTCAACTAAATATAAAGATATTAAGAAAAAAAACAATAAAATTATTCCCTTATGTTTTCTTGTTTTACCCACGCAACAATCCCCCTTACATCTTTTCCTGACATACAATTGTAAGTACAGGCACCACATTTAATACACCTTTCTGGATGAAATTTCATACATGCATTTGAATCTACTCTCCCATTTTTTTCAACATATTGTACTATTTCAAATACATCCACACCCATAGGACAATTTTTAGAACACCTTCTGCATTTTGCACACTTTCCTGATTTTTCATAATCAGGCATCTCTCCAATTGCCAGGAAACAGGTTGTATCTAATATACATTCATCTTTGTGTACTTTATGACAATTAAGCGCACCTTCACCTGTATACACTTTATTCTCATTTAATTCTTTATCAGGAAAAACTTTTTTTATGGTGTCAGTAATATTACTGCCTGATTTTACTCTAACTGCATATGCTTGTGCAGTATATAAGTCAGCAACAGTTAGATACTTATAATTACCATTTTGTCTGTTCTCCAAAATTTCTGCAATAGCTAATACTGTCTGTATATTAAGCACTAATATTCCAATGTCTGTTGGATACTTTCCTTCAGGTACTTCTATTCCCAGAACTGTTTTTATAATAAATTTTTCATATCCCATAGGAAATCTGTCTTTTATTTTTACCTGTTCAAAGATTGTTTCTTTTTTCTTTAAAGGCTCTTTAGTAGCAAGTATTATCTTTTTAAAATGAAAAATATTGTTTAATATCCGTGCACCCTCATTGACTTTTGATAAGTGATTTCTATAAATCCATCCATCATGTACAAGTCCAGGATCACATTCCACTCCATTAATCAGCAAAATTCCTTCTTCACAATTAAATTTTTCTAATTTATCTCCAGTTTTAAAATTATTTCCGCTTCTGCCTTTTAGATTTACATCCCTGCACACTTGTACAAGTTGTTCCTTTGTAGTAACTTCCATTAAATCAGGCATTTGTAAATTCATTGAATCGCTTAAATCCTTATACAAAATTTCTCTCATATGAACACTTTTTCTGATAACTGCCTTCGTTTCATTTTTTTTTTTTTCAAATAAACTGGTTCTATAATATTTTCGAGCTTCTTTTTGTGCTTTCTTCATTTCCAAATTCAATTTCACAGATTTTTTTGTAATAATACTTTTTTCCATAATTCTTACCTTCCTCTAAAATATTTTTTTATTATTCCCTTATCATATTAAGTAAGCGACTGCTTACTTAATATGATAGTAAGCAGTTGCTTACTTGTCAATACTTTTATTTATACTTTTTACAAAAAAAACCTCATATCCATTAATCGTAATGACACTGGATATGAGGATTCTTTACATTTAAAATCTTCACTATTATTTTTTTATTGTAAGCGTCAAAAAATCCACGACTACAAAACATATAAAGCTTCCTGTTAAAATGAAAATAAATTCATTTTAA
>NZ_CAKVKB010000106.1 GCF_934754915.1 uncultured Clostridium sp. | reverse complement strand
TTAATGTTGTTAAGGTGAATTATGTTTAAATTTTCTTAGAGAATATGCACTGGTTATTAAGAGAATATAATATGTAGTTTTTTAATGTATAGGATGTAATATATTTTATCTTATGAATTACAAGAATAATGCTGTATATTGAAGCTGTTTGGCAGAAATATCTATAATAACTCCTTCTATAGAATTATAACTAATATTTTAAATTAATAAGAGAACATAAAATGTCAAAAAATATAATAATTTTTTAAGAATTGTTTAATTAGTTGTTAAGCTATTATATAGAAATAAATTGTAATATAGACATATAAAAAATATATGTGAGAGGAGATGGCTTATAAAAACTAATATTTGATTTTATGAGAATTAATTGAAGTATTGTATTAGAAATTAGTATATTGGCAATAATATAGAGATAAATGAAAAATAAGGTTATAAATTATGGAAGGTGATTAAATGAATAAAGAAGTGGCACAATTAGAAATAAAAAATGAAGTGACAGATGATGATAAAGAAATATTAAATACAGCTTTAGATGGCATAAATGGATGGAACTTTAATCCAATAGCTGTTATAACTAATGGAATAGAAGATTATTATTTTATATGTAAAGTCAAGACAATGCTTGAAACTATTCAAATGAAAATGGCAAAAATATATGTTAAGATTCAGAAGAACAAAGAACCAAGACTTCTTGCAATTGAAGAGATACGCTAAAAAAAGTATTATTAGTGCAAATATTTTAAGCACTAATAATACTTTTTAATCTTCAAATATAAATAAATCTTCAATAGATGCATCAACTACATGAGATATATCAATTGCAAGTTTTAGTGAAGGATTATACTTTGCTGCTTCTAATCTCATTATTGTTTCACGTCTTACACCTACTTTCTTAGCAAGATCTTCCTGGGTCAGATTTTGATATTGACATGCCATATCGAGGTCCTGAATATTATCAATCTGGAGAATATATTTACAAATGTAAGGTTGTAGGAAATTTTACATGGTTTCAAGGATATGAAGAAATTTATTGTAATAATGAAAAGGTGTATGAATGCTACTTTCATGGTGGAATAATGAAATAGAAAATTACTATTTCTGTTAAGATAAATAGTGTTTAGATGGACGTATATTGATAATATAAATCATCAATGATAATATATAAATGTAATGTATATTAAATATGAATAGGAGTGAGATTTGTGGAAAAGATTGCAAGTTTTACAATAAATCATTTAAATCTTCTTCCAGGGGTTTATGTTTCAAGAAAAGACAGATTTAATGATGTAGTGCTTACTACATTTGATCTTAGAATGACAAGACCAAACTATGAACCAGTTATGAATACTGCTGAAATGCATACAATAGAACATTTGGCTGCAACTTTTTTAAGAAATCATAAGGACTTTGCAGATAAGACAGTTTATTTTGGACCAATGGGATGCAGAACTGGTTTCTACTTAATATTAAGTGGTGATTATGAATCAAAGGATATCGTTGGACTTCTTACTGAAATGTATAAATTTATTGCAGATTTTGAAGGAGATGTTCCGGGAGCTTCTGCAAGAGATTGTGGAAACTATTTGGACATGAATCTTCCAATGGCAAAATATCTTGCAAAAAAATATCTTGATGAAGTTTTATTAAACATAACTGAAGAAAGATTAATATATCCAGAATAAAATTTCATACTATGAAAATATAAAATTCCCTCTTAATAAGCAATGTGCTATAAGAGGGAATTTTATATTTGTTTTACTGTTGTAATTATTTAAATTTAAATGATTTTTAATAATTTATAATCAGCAATAATAAAGTTTTGCGTAAAGTCATTGTTTAAGTTATAGGATTAATTACATATATGTTCTAATAATAAAATCATATAATAATCAAAAAGATTATCATTTATCATGAATTGTTAATTGGAAGAACATATATTAAAAAAATCTTCAGGATTGTCTATAGCCATTAAACCAGACATAATAC
The DNA here is from genome assembly GCF_934754915.1 of uncultured Clostridium sp. Classification (GTDB taxonomy): domain Bacteria; phylum Bacillota; class Clostridia; order Clostridiales; family Clostridiaceae; genus Clostridium. Next base: position 9,435 of record NZ_CAKVKB010000106.1, on the reverse strand, counting down.
ATACACCTGATGCACCACATTCAATAACCTGTTTTATGTTTAAAGGAGATATTCCGCCTATTGCAAAGACAGGCATATCTATATATTTTACAACATTTCTTAAGAAAGAAAGGCCTCTTCCAGGAATACCTTTTTTACAGTCTGTATCAAAAATATGTCCAGCAGTTATATATGAAGCACTAAGGTCATGAGCAATAGCTGCATCTTCAATAGAATGGATTGAAACTCCTACAGAATCAAATTTATGAATAATTTCTGGAGTATCTTGTAAAGTTTTTAATGGAAGATGTATTTTTTTTACTCCAAGTTCCTCTGCAGTATTGTAATAAGAATGAAGAATACATTCAGTATTATATTCTTCACATATTTTTAATACCTTTGATGCTAGAATTTTATAATTTCTTTCACTCAGGTCTTTTTCTCTGAGGACAATTGAAATTGAAATGATATCTTTTAAGAAATTTAAATTTTTACACATTTTAGAATGTGTCTGAATTTTCTTATTTAATATACATATTTTTTCTATCTGCTTTAAAAAATCAGTTTTACATAAATGACGATTAGTAACTGAAAGAATTTTATACATAGACATAATCACTCATTACTGGCTGGAGTCCATGATTTAATATTGAATTGTAAATTTCTTCAACATTTCTTGAATCCGAAATTTCAAATTGTTCATCACCTTTTTCTTCTTCACCATCAACTCGTCCACCAATTCCTACGCACACACCTGCAGAAATTTTTGTGGCAGCAATTCCTATGACGTTATCACGGAATGATGCCTGCTCACGAGTTGATATTGTCAAACTTGCAAAAGGCATGAATATTCTGTATGCACAGATTACCTGAAGAAGCTGCGGTTCATGTACATCTTTAGGATTAATTTTATCATTATTTATTATTGGACGAAGACGAGGACATGAAAATGCAATTTCAGCATGTGGATATTTTCTTTGAAGAAGATATGCATGAATACCAGTTGCAAAGGCATCTTTTCTAAAATCATCAAGTCCAAGAAGGACAGCAAATCCTACACCTCTCATTCCGCCTTTTAATGCACGTTCCTGAGCATTAAGTCTGTAAGGAAATATACGTTTATGTCCTGCAAGGTGAAGTGTTTCATATTTATCACTGTTGTATGTTTCCTGAAATACAGTGACATAGTCAGCACCACATTTATGAAGATAAGCATATTGGTCACTGTTCATAGGATATACTTCAAGTCCTATGACTTTGAAATATTTCTTAGCAATTTTACATGCTTCGCCAATATATTCTACACTTGACATGGTAGGACTTTCACCTGTAAGAATGAGAATTTCCTTAAGTCCTGTTTTAGCTATTGCAGCCATTTCACGATCTATTTCTTCTCTATTAAGCTTTGCACGTCTTATTTTATTATGACAGTTGAATCCACAATAGATACAGTAGTTTTCACAGTAATTTGCAATATATATTGGAGTAAACATATTTACTGAATTTCCAAAATGTTTACGTGTTTCTTTTTGGGCTCTTTGTGCCATCTGTTCAAGAAATGGAAAAGCAGCAGGAGATAGAAGTGCAGCGAAATCCTCTGGAGCTAAAACATCTTTGTTTAATGCTCTCATAACATCTAATCCTGTATATTTATTGTAATCATAAGCATTCATTTTTGAGATTACCTCATCCATAACAGTTGAATCTTTTAAGACTTCCATGTCGGGAAGATATTTCATATGATCAATACGGTCCTTTACATCTATCATTTTAATAGTCCTCCTTTAATATTAATCCTGTAAAAATCCAGTAAGAGGTGATGATGCAGAAGCCCTGCCTTCAAGTACTCTTCCAAGACCAGCAAGATATGCAGTTCTTCCTGCTTCTATTGCATTTTTAAATGCAGAAGCCATGGCAGGAATATCTCCAGCAGTTGCAATTGCAGTGTTTGCCATTATAGCAGCAGCACCCATTTCCATTGCTTCACATGCCTGAGAAGGTCTGCCTATACCAGCATCTACAATTATAGGAAGGTCTATTTCATCAATTAATATTTTAATAAAATCTTTAGTGCATAAACCTTTGTTTGTTCCAATAGGAGAAGCAAGAGGCATCACAGCAGCAGCACCAGCATTTACAAGGTCTCTTGCAACATTAAGATCTGGATACATATAAGGCATTACAACAAAACCCTCTTTTGCAAGAATTTCTGTAGCTTTTATTGTTTCAGAGTTGTCTGGAAGAAGATATTTTGAATCTCGCATTATTTCTATTTTTACAAAATCGCCACATCCAAGTTCTCTTGCAAGATGTGCAATATGTACAGCTTCCTCAGCATTACGAGCACCAGAAGTATTAGGGAGTAATGTTACATTTTTTGGAATGTAATTTAATATGTTATCTGGACCTCCTGAATTTGCACGTCTTACTGCTAATGTTATTATTTGTGCACCAGCATTTTCAACAGCAGCATTTATTAAGTCTAAAGAATATTTTCCGCTTCCTAATATGAAACGTGAATCGAATTCGTGTTCACCAATTATTAATTTATCATTGTTCTTATTCATTTATAATTATCCTCTCTCTAGTAAATTATCTAATCAAATTACGACTTATATTGTGTATATGCAATTTATTTTATTGTTCTATGTTTATTTCAAATAATTTAATACTGAAAATTTATGTGGTATTTAAATTCAATTTTTATAGTAAAATTATTACTGTATTTTGATTGATTTATACTTCTTCAATTTCAAGAATAAGTCTTAAAATCATATTTGCTTCATGTCCTGCACATATGCTTACACGTGGAGCCATCAAGCCTCGTCCAACTTTTGCTCCTGTTTTTCCATCACCGCACAGATAAAAGTTTTTGGTGATTTTTTTTGTGATTATTGTGTTGCTGCTTTCGAATCCAGCCATTCCTGAAGCAGAGACAAGTTTTTTGTTTGGAAAATTTTCTATTATGCAATTGACAATCATAGCTTTTGCTTCTGGGTTGTCAAAAGCTTCACATATTATATCTTCATTTTCAAAAAGAGATTTTATATTTTCAGGAGTTACTTTTACTGTATCGATGGTTACTTTTATAAAAGGATTTATTTCCTGAATTTCATTTTTCAAGGCTTCAGTTTTATACATTCCAAGATGTTTAATTTTATATTGCTGACGGTTAAGATTACTTGGTTCAACAATATCAAAATCGATTAGATGTAAATGTCCTACACCTGTTCTTGCAAGGTTGACAGCTATATTAGATCCAAGACCGCCAAGACCTGCAACAGCAACATGGGCTTTTTTTACTTTTTCAAAAACATGAGGAGTATGTCTTGCACACATTAAAGCCTCAAATTCATCCTGGCTTGGCATACAGCCTTTTATTATAAAGCTTACATTATCATTTTCATTAAGAATAAAATCATCATAAGTTTGAAATCCATTAAAAATTGTTATTAGATTTTTTTCATTTTTGTGATATCTATCACGTAATTCATAAAGGGTAGAGCAGTCTGTATTAACAGATTTTCCATTTATAAAAATTTTCAAATCAGCCACCTCCAACAAAACTTACGACTTCTAAATGGTCACCATCTTTAAGGATTTTTTTATCATAGGATGTCTTTGGAATAATTGAACCATTGCATTCAACTGCTATCATTTTTGTATTGAAATTTTCTCTGATTAGGAATTCAATCAATTTAAGATTATCAGCATCAGATACTTTATTTCCGTTTACAGTTATCATATTTTCACCTCCTAAAATTTGGAATATGCAAAAAAGGCCACACGAAGACTTACACCCGTGGTGGTGTACCCCTTCGTGTGACCTTAATCAACACTCTATTCCATATTATAATGTTTTAACTAATTTTTGTCAAATAAACTACGAGTTTATCAAATATACAGAGTATTTTGTATTTACATATGTTTTCATTTTATATTGATATGCTATATAATAGCTATGATTAGCATATGCAGTTAGTGAATCATAGAATTCATTGCATTATAGAAATATTAGGAGATAAATAAATGAAAAATGGATTTAATAAATTCAATATAAGTGAAGAAATTTTAAAAGCAGTTGACGGACTTGGATATAAAAAACCATCAGAGGTTCAGGAAAAAGCAATTCCTGAAATATTATTAAATAAGGATATTATAGTCAAATCACAGACCGGAAGTGGTAAAACTGCAGCATTTGCAATTCCTTTATGTGAGAAGATAAACTGGGATGAAAATAGTCCACAGGTTTTAGTGCTTAGTCCAACAAGAGAATTAGCAGTACAGGTAAGTGATGAGTTTGTTAATATTGGAAGGTTCAAGAGAATAAAAGCAGTATCTATTTTTGGAAAGCAGCCTATAAGTGAACAGGAAAGAATGCTTAAGCAAAAGACTCACGTTGTTTGTGGAACACCAGGAAGGATACTTGATCATATTGATAGAGGAAGTCTTAATATAAATAAAATAAAGTATTTTGTAATAGATGAAGCAGATGAAATGCTTAATATGGGATTTATAAATCAAGTTGAAGGAATAATAAGAAGAATTCCAAAGAAAAAAGTTACAATGCTGTTCTCTGCAACAATTCCAGAAGAAATAAGAAAATTGTGCAGAAAACATATGGATAGACCTGTTGAGATTTTTATAGAAAAAGAAAATGCAGCAAATAGTAACATTGAACATAATCTCTATTATGTAGATTATGAAAAAAGATTTGAATTTTTAAATGAAATTCTTATATGTGAACAACCTGAAAGTGCAGTTATTTTTGGAAGAACAAAAGATAAGGTTGATGAAATATATGAATTTTTAAAATCAAAAAGCTATTCATGTGGCAAAATTCATGGAGGAATGCTTCAAAAGGAAAGGTTTGCTGTAATGGATAGTTTCAGAAAGGGAGAATTTAGACTTCTTGCTGCTACAGATATTGCTGCAAGAGGAATTGATATAGAAAACATAACTCATGTGATTAATTTTGAACTTCCTGTTGAAAAGGAAGCGTATGTACATAGGATTGGAAGAAGTGGAAGGGCAGGAGCAAAAGGAAAAGCTATATCTATATGCTTTAAAAAAGGCGATAGATATCTTGCTGAGATAGAAAAATATATAGGTTTTGCAATTCCTGTAAGAGAACATTTTTCACAAAAATTTATAAAGGATAATATGGATAAAGGTTTGTCAAAGCTTAAAAGCAGACCAAAGAGAAAGAAAGAAAAATCCAAAGAAATAAATTTAGGTATTACAAAAATATATTTAAATGGAGGAAAAAAGAAAAAGATAAGAGCTGGAGATATTGTAGGAGCCATTTCAAAAATAGAAGGTGTAGATGGAAATGATATTGGAATAATTGATGTTCAGGATAATGTATCTTATGTTGATATCTTAAATGGAAAAGGAAAGACAGTAATAGAGGGGCTTAAAACGGCATTAGTAAAAGGAAAAAAATTAAAATGTGAAAAAGCTAGAAAATAGTCTGTAGTGAAAAATTTGATTATATATTGACTTTTAAGTTATAATAGATACGGATTAGTAGAAATTAATAATAGAATAGTTAAAAATAAATATAAATTTAGCACAATCTTATTTCTTAAAAGAATAGTATATTATAATTAGAAATATATTAAGCAGATTATGGATAATGAAATTCTATATTATGTTATTTTTTAATGGAAGATGTGTTAAAGTAATTTTAAAGAGGTGTAAAGTTATATGTCATTTGATAGAAATGCAAAATGCTGGTGCGGAAGTGGAAAGAAATACAAAAAGTGTCATCTAGAATTTGATGAAAAATTAGAAAGCTATAGATTAAAAGGAATTGAAGTGCCTTCAAGAGATTTAATAAAATCTCCAGAAGATATTGAGGGAATAAAAAAGAGTGCAGCTGTAAATAATGGTGTTTTAGATCTTGTTGCAAGCAAAATTAAAGCTGGAATGAGTACAGCTGAAATAGATAAGCTTGTTTATGATTATACAGTTGAACATGGAGCTATACCAGCACCTTTAAATTATGAAGGATTTCCTAAAAGTGTATGTACATCAATAAATGATGAAGTATGTCATGGTATTCCAGATGAAAATATAATATTAAAAGAAGGAGATATTGTAAATGTAGATGTATCTACAATACTCGATGGATATTATTCTGATGCATCAAGAATGTTTAAAATAGGTCAAGTGAGTCCAGAAGCTGAAAAACTTGTTAAAGTAGCAAGAGAGTGTATGGTTAAAGGAATTGAAGCTATTAAGCCTTGGGGATTTTTGGGGGATATAGGGGCAGCTTGTCAGGAACATGCACATAATAATGGATATTCAATAGTAAGACTTTTAGGTGGTCATGGAGTAGGAAATGAGTTCCATGAAGATCCTTTTGTTCCTCATGTAGGAAAAGCAGGAACAGGAATGCTTTTAGTTCCAGGAATGGTTCTTACAGTTGAACCAATGGTTAATGAAGGAACTTATCACGTATATGAAGATGCTGATAATGGATGGACTATTTATACTGATGATGGGAAATTATCAGCTCAATGGGAGCACACAGTTCTTATTACAGAAGATGGTGTTGAAATAATAGCATATTAATTTAAAGAAATATATTCAAAAGCAAGAGCGTATCATTAATTTCCTTTTTGTTATTTATGATACGTTCTTATTTTTATCAATTATAAGTAAGATATATATTACAACTAATAATATACAATGGACAATTGACAACTTATAGGTCTCCTCATAATGTTGGACAATTCAATTCAGTTAATTTTGGTAATATAATTATATTATTTTTGTATGAATAAAAAGAAAAGTACAGTCAATAATTTAAATAAATATATGAACGTATGTTTGCAATACTGGTTTATGTTTAGAAAGGATGTCAATTATGGTTAATGAACGTGCTCGTAATATTTTAGAAAAATATTATGGATATAAATTTTTTAGAAAAGGTCAGGAAGATATAATAAATTCAATAATAAAAGGAAATGATGTTCTTGCTATAATGCCTACAGGAGGAGGAAAATCAATATGTTATCAGATTCCAGCTCTTATGTTTGATGGAATGACGATAGTTATATCACCTCTCATATCCCTCATGAAAGACCAGGTTGATACTTTGAAAAACATGGGAATTGATGCTGAATTTATAAATAGTACATTGAGTTCAGTAAAAGAAAATGAAGTAGTAAACAAAATAGAAAATAACATGGTGAAGATTCTTTATATTGCACCTGAAAGGCTTGAAAGTGTAGGATTTTTGAACATTATAGGAAGATGCAGAATTTCACAGGTTGCTGTTGATGAAGCACATTGTGTTTCTCAATGGGGGCATGATTTCAGATCTAGTTATAGAAAAATTGCACACTTTATAAATATATTAGAAGAAAAACCTGTTGTGACAGCATTTACAGCAACAGCTTCAGAAGAAGTTCGTGAGGACATAGTAAATCTTTTGTTATTGAAAAATCCAGATATATATGTGACTGGATTCAATCGGGAAAATCTTTTTATAAATGTAATAAAAGGCGGAGACAAGAACAGATATCTTTTAGATTATATCAACAACAATTCAAATGTGTCAGGAATAATATATGCGTCAACAAGAAAAGAAGTAGATAAGATTTATGAACTTTTATGTTCAAAGGGATATAATGTAACCCACTATCATGCTGGGTTAAGTGAAGAACAGAGAAGAGAAAATCAGGAAGGTTTTATATATGACAGGGCAAACATAATGGTTGCAACAAATGCATTTGGGATGGGTATTGATAAACCTGATATAAGATATGTAATACATTATAATATGCCTAGAAATATAGAAAGTTATTATCAGGAAATAGGAAGAGGGGGAAGAGATGGTGATAAGAGTGAATGTATACTTTTATTTTCTCCACAAGATGTTCAGATTCAAAAATATCTTATTGAAACTTCTATAGAAAATCCAGAAAGACAGGTTATACAATATAAAAAGCTTCAGCAGATGATAGATTTTGTTTACAGTAATGAGTGCTATAAAAAATTCATTCTTTCATATTTTGGAGAGGAGCTCAAAGAAGACTGTAATTCCTGCAGCAATTGTTTAAATGAAGGTGAAATAATTGATAAAACAATAGATGCACAGAAAGTATTATCATGTATATATAGGATGAATCAAAAATTTGGAGCAGGCATGGTAGTAGATGTTTTAAGAGGTTCAAAAAATAAAAAAGTACTTCAGTTTAAATTTGATCAACTATCGACTTATGGAATTATGAAGAATTATTCTGCAGATGAACTAAAAACATTTATAAATACACTTACATCTCAAGGGTATATACGTGTGGTTGAAGGAACTTATCCAATACTTGCTTTAAATCAGATGTCAAGGAAAGTTCTTGTAGGGGAGGAAAAAGTAATGCTTAAGGAGTTCGCAGTTCATAAAAAGGTACATGAAAATAATGAATTATTTGAAATCCTTAAAGAAATTAGAAGGAATATTGCGGATGAAAATAATGTGCCTCCTTATGTTATTTTTGGAGATATTACGTTAAAGGAAATGTCAATAAAATATCCTGTTTATAAAGAAGCTATGCTTAACATAACTGGTGTTGGTGAACTTAAGTACAGTAAATATGGAGAAAGATTTGAAAATGCCATAAGAGAATATGCACAGAATAATAATATAAATCTTTCAAAAAGTGGAAGTCTTGAAATAATAACATCAAACAAAGAAAATGAACTGACACTGGAAGTAGAAAGTGATGAAAAATTATATAAAATCCTTTATGATGCAAGAAAAAAATGGTCGGAAAAGGAAAACAATATGTACCCCCAGTCAATAATGCATAAAAATATATTAAAAGAAATAAGTGGACGATATCCTGTGACAATTGATGAATTAAAGGATATAAGTGGTATTGGACCTAAAAAAATAGAATCTCATGGTGAGGAAATAATAGAAATAGTAAAAAAATACGTGAATGAAAATAATATAAATCATCAATGGATATCTAAAAATAAAAAGAAAATAATAATTGATGGAGAAAATAGAGAGGTTAATGAAATTGCAATTGATATGTTGAAAAATGATAATGATATCTATCATGTGTCAAAAGAATTGGAAGTGTCAGTTTCAACTATACTTGGATATGTTACAGATTATATTAAAGAATTTGGAGAAGATAATTTTGACATAGATTTAAATGAATTTTTTACAGAAGCTGAAGAAAAGGAAATATTAAAAGCAATTAAATTAAAAGGATTTGAAAAAATTAATGAATTAAAAAGAATTCTTCCAGGTATAAAATATGAGAGCATAAGAGCAGTTATATTAAAAAATTATATTTTAACGCATAATGAATGATAATTGACAATTAAGTGTTATTAATTGGAATGTATATAATAAAAGTTAATAATATTAGTAATAAAAAAATTTTCTGAAAATATATTTATATAAGGATCATATATAGGAATTTAAGGGGTGTGAGT
>NZ_CAKVKB010000105.1 GCF_934754915.1 uncultured Clostridium sp. | reverse complement strand
GTTTTGAAGTTTTTCTTCAAGTTTTGCAATGTCATCATCAATAGTCTCAAATTCTTTCTGTTCTTTAAAGGTAAATTTTGGCTTGTTTTCTTTAGTTTTTTCTTTTACACCTTTAGGTTTTGATTTTTCCTTTTCATCAAAGATAGATTCTTTTTCAGAAATATTTTCAATTTCTTTCGAAATTAAGAAGTCACTGTAATTTCCATTATAAGTCTTTATATTACCATTTCCTTCATATGAAAAAATTTTACTGCATATTCTATCCAAAAAGTATCTATCATGAGATACTACAACAACAACTCCAAGAAATTTATCAAGAAAATCTTCTAATATTTTTAATGTTTCAATATCTAAATCATTTGTAGGCTCATCTAATATTAAAAAATTTGGTGATTCCATAAGTACTCTTAAAAGGTGAAGTCTTCTTCTTTCTCCTCCAGATAATTTTTCAATAGGAGTATATTGCATATTTCCATCAAATAAAAATCTCTCACACATTGTAGATGCTGTTAATTTTGTTCCATCTTCTACAGGAATATATTCCCCACCTTCTTTTACATAATCTATAACTCTCATTTTAGGATCCATGCTAGTATTGTCTTGAGCAAAGCATCCTATTTTCACTGTGTCGCCTATTTCAATAGTTCCACTGTCTGCTTTGATTTTTCCTCTTAATATATTTACAAGGGTTGTTTTTCCAGCACCATTATGTCCTACAATACCGATTCTGTCATCTCTTAAAAATATGTAGCTGAAGTTTTTTATTATTGTTTTATTTTCAAATGATTTATTTATATCATAAAGTTCAACTATTTTTTTACCAAGTCTTGATCCTGCAAATGAAACTTCTATATCTTCCTGTCTTTTTATAGTTTCAGTATTTACAAGTTCATCAAATCTTTGAAGTCTGGCTTTTTGTTTTGTAGTTCTTGCTTTGGCACCACGTTTTACCCATTTAAGTTCATTTCGGATAAGAGCTTTTCTTTTTTCCTCCTGAACTGCTTCTGTTTCAAGTCTCTCCATCTTTTTTTCAAGAAATGATGTGTAGTTTCCAGGATATGAATAAAGGCTTCCTCTGTCAAGTTCTATTATTCTATTTGTAACTCTGTCAAGAAAATATCTATCATGAGTTATCATTAAAAGAGCTCCTTTTCTGCTATTAAGAAAATCTTCAAGCCATTCTATAGAATCTGAATCAAGATGGTTTGTAGGTTCATCTAAAATAAGAAGGTCGCATGGAGTTATAAGAGCACATGCAAGTGCAATTCTTTTTTTCTGACCTCCTGATAAATTTCCTACTTTTTCATTGAAATTGTTTATTCCAAGTTTTGTAAGAATTGTTTTAGCTTCACTTTCCATATCCCATAAATTTAAAGCATCTATCTCTTCTTGAAGTTTTATAAGCTTATTATTAAGACTTTCAAATTCGCTATCTTTGCACGATTCTATTTTATTAAGAAGATCTTCATATTTCATAAGAGTCTGCATCTCTTTAGTATTTCCTTTAAATACTTGTTCTATGACAGTTACATCATCATGAAAATCAGGATCTTGATCAAGAAATTCAATTCTTACATTTTTTCCTTTTACAATTGTTCCATCAAAGAATTCTTCTTTTCCACCAGCAATTTTCAGAAAAGTAGATTTTCCTGCACCGTTTATTCCTATAAGGCCTATTTTATCTCCTTCATTTATTCCTAAAGAAACATTTTTAAGTAAAACTTTTTCACTGTAGGTTTTGCTTATATTTTCTAATGTGATAATATTCATTGATTTTCGGCTCCTTTAATTTAAATGTCTAATTATTATTTTAGCATACTTATGAGTTAATCCCAAATAATCATTTAATTTTGTATTAAAAGCATAAAAAAATGCACATTCAAATAAGAAGTGCATTTAATATTGAATAATTTCATTTTAAAACTCTATTATTGCAAAAAATTCAATTAACCTAAGATAATTGAATTTTTTGCATATAGTTATATTAAATTATTTGTTATATATTATAGTTCCTGAATTGTTTCCATTTACCACTATAGAGTTATTATAATATATATTACTTGTTGTTGAATTTTTATCATTTTCAGTTTCTTTCTTTGAATTTTCAATATTAGTTATTTGAACATCCAAGTTTTTGAAGAAATTTATTAAATCACTTTCAGAATATGTTATAATTCCTTGATTTACATTACTTACAGAAGCATATATATCCATTCCTTCAGATGTAGCATAACAATCAAAATACACTTTGTAATTTCCACATGAACATATTACACCATTTGCATTCTGAGAATCTTTAAACCAGCCACATGCTGAATTTGTTCCATCAAAGTTTGGAGTTAATGCACCAAGTACTTCAGATATTGTTCTATTTATTCCAATATTAGAAAGATTAAAGTTTTTTACACAGTCCAATATATCATCTCTTTGTGAAGAGGTTCTGTATATAGTTCCAAGTTTTATATCATAACTTACCTGACTATAGTCAGTAGTCATTGGTGAATAGCAACTGTCACTAATGTAATTTGGAATAGCAGTTAAAGTAGGTGAACCAGATGGTGCAGTTATTGCTGTCTGATAAGCGTTATTTGGCGAAGGTGCTAATGGAAACACATATGATGAAGATGGAGTTGCAGCTGCATATACTGAAGTAATTGATAATGCACTAAATGTACATGAACCAATTACAAATTTTGTAATTTTATTCATAAATATCACTTCCTTTTTATTTTTAATTTCATAAATTTATAATATTATTTTCGTATAAATATGTTTAGTATTTATATTATTTTACTTAAATTTATCTTAATAATTAATTTTTTAAAGAATATTATGTTTATAATATTTTTAGAAGTTGTAAAAATTGTATTACAATTTTAATTTTTCAATTATTATTTCTCCAGACTTGTCCATATACACTTTAACATTTCTTGAGTCTTCATCTAAAGTTTTAGATCTCTTATCAAATGCAAAAATAGTATTAGCATATGCTATCTGAGCAGTTATAATTCCATGCTTTTTTACTTCTACTCTAGTGGATACTCCTGCAGAACTTCCAACAGTTCCAAGTTTAATATTCCCCTTAGCAGATATTAAACCTCCCCTTGCAACTGCATTGCTTTGAAGGAATTCTATATCTTTAAAAGCAATTAAATTTGTTACATATTCACCTTTTCCTGTTACGAATATACTTCCTGTTGATTTAACAAGAGAATCCTGAAGATATCCTACATAGATATCACTTTGTATTATCATGTCTTCATTATAATAATCTATTTCTTCTTGAATCAGATCTTGAAGATGCTCTAAATCTTTTATTCCTTTTATATTACATATATTAAGTCCCATTATTTTATTTCTTAAAAAATCAATAAGTTCATTATCTTCTTCATCATGCATTTTTATTGATCTGCTTATTATATTTAATGATAATTTTGGAATAATTTTATGTCTGTTTTCAATTAATAGTCGGGTAATATCACAAACTCTTTTTTTGCTGCTGGAAGATTCATCTAGTTTTATAACTTCTTCTATAAGTTTATTCATTTGCTCTTTGTAAGAAATGAGTATATCAAGATACTCCTTTCTTTCTATATCCACTTGGCCTGTGCGTATTTGAGAATTTATTATATTTCCATCTATACGTATTTCTCCACCTGCCATTACTTGTGCATTGTCAACGTCTTTTCTTATTATTATAGAATTTCCAGCCTTTACATTCATACCATAACCTACAGTACCACTTATTTCAACATCACCTACAAAGTTTATATTTCCTGATTTCATGTCTACATTTTGAATGTTGTAAACATTGCTTACATTAAAAACTCCATTTTTAGAAGAAGGTCTTCCACTACGTGTTGCAATGACTTTATTGTTTTCTATTTTGCATCCGTCACCTGCTTTTATAGGTCTGCTTTTTTGTGTTTTTCTCTTTATAATTTCATTCTTTATATTTCTACCATCTTCACCTTGTTCTTCAGGAGTTATCTCTGCAAGAATTTGATTTGCATTTATATTGCTTATTGAATAAGCATTCTTATAATCAATTCTGTCCATTGAATCAGTATTAAATTGAGACTTATTACCAAGTTCAAAAAATATCTTTACATCTTCAGGTTTATCATCAATAGGCTTTTTACCCCTTGCAATTATAAGTTTATCACATCCATTACCTCTAATTGCTTTTAATATATTTTCTTTAATTATTCCAAATTTAATTCCTGATTTTTTCAATTCATCTGTTATTTCAGATTCATTATATTTATTGGGAAATTCTAATTTTTCCCTAACAGCTTTTAATTTTAAATTTTCTGATGGTTCCCTATCTTTTAATCTATAGACATATTCTGGAGTATATGATAAATCAAGATATGCTTCCATAAAATCTTCAGACATAGTTATTGTAATATTTCTTGTTCCTTGTATTTTATCACTTTCAAATGTTATATTATCAAATTGTGTTACGTTATATTTTGTATTTTTTCTGCAAAGCTCTCCATTTATGTATAAATTTATTCCTATACATGATTCTATAATGAAATTCTTATTAAAATCATCATCATTATTTTCTACAATGATTTTTCCATTTTCAACACGTATTCCATTATTGTTTGTGGAAATATTCTTACTTTTATTATCATATGTTAAGTCGTCATCTCCTGAATTCTCAAATTGAGATGAATTTTCTGAATAGCGTTCTGCATCTAATGTATTTATTAGTTCTTCATCAGTTTTTTCATTTTTATTTTCAAAACGATTGTATAATTTTTTGGTAATTATTCCTTTTAATTTGCTATTCATAATTTTCAGCTCCCTTATTATTCCTTTTATTTCATTATATCATAAACGTTTACAGTTTTATATAGTATCAATTACTTTTTTTATTGTGACTAATTCTATTTTTCAGTATTAATACTTTTAGAAATAATTAAAAATATAGAATTAGTCATCTGTAACATTTTCATTACTTATATTATATAATATGCTAGCTCCTTTATAATTTAATATATATGCAACTAATTCTAATACTGAACCATAAAAAATTTCATTGTTTGCTGTTTTTGTCAATGTGAAATCTCTATTATCCACATTTTGTGGAAATCTTTGTAGTTTAATATAATCAATGCTTGTAATAATTATTTGACCATATAATTCAAATATTGCAGCGGCAAGTGCTGTTTTATCTGCATTAATGCCAGCATTTTCCCAAAGCTTTTCCTCTTTTTTTAGTTTTTCTTCCTCATTTATATAAGTTCCTGCATTTTTATCATAATTTCTTTTGGAAATACGATTTAGAATTATTTCAATTGCCTGATATGAAGCGGTATATTCAAGAAGATAGCCTATAGCAACTATAATCTGAGCTTGACTTTGACTGTATAATATTTGAAGATCCTGTAAATCTCTTAAGGTTTCATTAATATAATCCCAGTTAGAATTTTCTTGATTTTCTTCTTCATTTAAATCATCTTCAGTATAATAAAATTTATCATTGTTCTTTTCTATAAGCCTCACTCCTTATCTATTTACATTATATACATATAAATCTGTTTTGTGATGATATAAGTTCATTCATGATAGTAAAAAAGGTTTCTCAAAATATTGAGAAACCTTTTTATTAAATAATATTAAGCTCTGTTTATAGAACCGAATAATTCCATCTTTTCTTTAACAATAGTCTTAATAGCTTCAGTACCAGGAGCTAATAATTTTCTTGGGTCAAATCCCTTACCTTCTAAGTCTTTTCCAGCTTCAATGTATTTTCTTGTAGCTTCTTGGAAGTATAATTGACATTCAGTATTAACGTTAATCTTAGAAACTCCTAATGATATAGCTTTCTTAATCATGTCTTCTGGAATACCAGTACCACCATGTAATACTAATGGCATATTTCCACAAGCTGCTTTAATTTCTTCTAAAGCATTGAAATCAAGTCCTTCCCAGTTTGCAGGATATTTACCATGGATGTTTCCAATACCAGCAGCAAGCATAGTTACTCCTAAATCTGCAATTTGTTTACATTCCTTAGGATCTGCAACTTCTCCTCTACCTATAACTCCATCTTCTTCTCCACCGATTGAACCAACTTCAGCTTCTAAAGATAATCCTTTTCCTTTTGTAACTTTAACTAATTCTTTAGTTTTTTCTATATTTTCATCTATTGGATAGTGAGAACCATCAAACATAACTGAAGAGAATCCAGCTGCCATTGCTTTATAGCATCCTTCATAGCTGCCGTGATCTAAGTGAAGAGCTACTGGAACTGTTATATCTAATTCTTCTAACATTCCGTTAACCATTCCAACGATTGTTTTGTAACCACACATGTATTTTCCAGCACCTTCAGATACACCTAAGATAACTGGTGAATTATTTTCTTGAGCTGTTAATAAAATAGCCTTAGTCCATTCTAAGTTGTTGATGTTGAATTGACCAACAGCATATTTTCCTTCTCTAGCTTTATTAAGCATTTCTTTAGCTGATACTAACATTGTACGACCTCCGTATACTTGTATATTATTATATTAACTATAACGTAATAAGAAAAATTTATTGGTTTTAAGTTTACATAACCAATTCTTCTTTTCAATGCCTATTATACTCTAAAATTTCAAATCTGAAAACATAAAAATCAAATTTTTCTCTTAAGTCTGCAAAATTTTTCTGAAATTTCTTTATATTTTCCTTGCTATTTTCTTTCAATTTTATAATATAAATTACTGCAATGTAATATTAATTTATTTATTCTTTTTAAGATATTCTAAAATAGCATCCATATCCTTATCTCCTCTTCCAGATAAATTTACGATAATAATTTTATCTTTATCAAGGTTTGGAGCAAGTTTTCTTGCTTGTGCAAGTGCATGTGATGATTCTATTGCAGGAACTATTCCTTCTAATTTTGTAAGATATAAAAAGGCATCAACAGCTTCATCATCAGTTATTGCTTTATATTCGGCTCTTTTTGTATCTGCTAAAAATGCATGTTCAGGACCTACTCCAGGATAATCAAGACCAGCAGAAATTGAATATGCTTCGGCTATATTTCCATCTTTATCATGAAGCACATATGTATTCATTCCATGGATAATTCCAGTTTCTCCTTTTGTTATTGTAGCAGCAGTAAGTTCAGTATCAACGCCTTTTCCAGCTGCTTCAACTCCAATAAGTTTTACATCTTTATCTTCAACAAATGGATAAAAAATTCCTATTGCATTGCTTCCACCACCTACAGCAGCTAATATATAGTCTGGAAGACGTCCTTCTAATTCTAATATCTGTTTTTTTGCTTCATCACCTATTATTCTTTGAAAATCTCTTACTATTGTTGGATATGGGTGAGGTCCTACTGCTGAACCTAAAAGATAAAATGTTTCACTACAGTTGTCTGCCCAGTAATTAAGTGCTTCATTGACAGCATCATTTAATGTTCTTGTTCCACTCATAGCAGGTACTACTTCTGCACCTAAAAGCTCCATTTTTTTCACATTTAAGGCTTGTCTTTTCATATCTTCTTCACCCATGAAGACTTTACATTCCATTCCAAACTTAGCTGCAACTGTAGCTGTTGCAACACCGTGCTGGCCTGCACCTGTTTCTGCTATTATTTTCTTTTTGCCCATTCTTTTTGCTAAAAGAACTTGTCCTATAGCATTATTGATTTTATGTGCACCTGTGTGGTTTAAATCTTCTCTTTTTAAATAAATCTTTGCTCCACCTAAATCTTTAGTCATGTTTTCTGCAAAATATAAAGGACTTGGTCTTCCTGTATAATAATTCAAATAATACATATATTCATCCCAGAAAGCTTTATCATTCTTTGCCTCTTCATATGCTGCTTCCAATTCATTTAATGCTTTTAATATGTTTTCTGGAACATATTGCCCACCATAATCGTTAAATCTACAACTCATTTTTTTCTCCTTATATTTAAGTTATTATATATAATATATTTTAAACCAAAAGACTTAAAATATATTGAAATTATATCATATTTTTCCTTAAAAATATTTATTTGAAATATATTTTTATAATTTAGAAAAATCTTCTGTTATTAACTTTTCTTTTAAACAGTACATTATGATTAATAGCTTAGACCTGTATTTCTCTAATATTTTGAATTAATTTTTTCATTTTTTCAAATGATTTCATTCTTATATTATTATCATTCATTTCCTCAACCCCAGAAGATACATCAACTCCCCATGGGGTTATTTCTTCAATTTTTTCAAGTACATTTTCAGGAGTTATACCTCCTGCTAATATGAAGTTAAATTTACTATTGTAATTTTTAAGCAGTTTCTTTAATGGTAAAAGAGAATATGTTTTTCCACTTCCAGGATTTGAACCATCAATTAAAATATTATCAATTAGAGTACTTTTATTAATTCCTAAATAACATGAAATATAATCAGTTAAAAGAGTTTCATTACTGATTGAAAGAGCCTTCCATATTTCGGGAGTTGAATAAGTACATTTTCTGAGTTTATTTACAAATTCAAAATCTTCATTTCCATGAAGCTGTATGATGTCCAGTTTTACAGATTTTAAAACATCAGTTATTTCATCAATTGAATTATCTTTAAATACTCCTACACATTTAATTTCATCATCTAATTTTTCTATAAGATTTTTGGCTTTCATTTTGCTTATCTGACGTTTGCTTTTTGCAAATACAAACCCTATGTAATCAGGTTTTAAAATATTTAAATATTCAATTTCCTTTTCACATGTTATTCCACAGATTTTAATTTTAATCATTAAAAATACCTCTAATTAATTATTTTCTTTACTTCATTTTTAAATTCATTATTATCAATATTTCGCATAAAGAATTCCCCAATAAGCACTCCATTTACACCATAATTTTTAATAAATTTAAGGTCATCAATACTCATTATTCCACTCTCAGATACAAGTATTTTATCTTCAGGCACATAATTTTTAAGTTCAGCAGTTGTTTCAAGAGAAACATTAAAAGTTTTTAAATCTCTGTTATTTATACCTATAACATCACAATCATATTTTAAAGCGAGATCCAATTCCTCTTTATTATGAACTTCTACTAAAGGTTGGAGATTAAATTTTTTTGCTTCTTCATAAAATTCTCCAAGTTTTTTACCTAGAACAGCTGCAATAAGAAGTATTCCATCAGCTCCTAATACTTTGGCTTCATAAATTTGATAGAAATCTATAACAAAATCTTTTCTTAATATTGGAGTCATAGATGCCTTTCTTATCTTTTTTAAATATTCATCACTGCCTTTAAAATAATCTTCTTCTGTAAGTATTGAAAATGCTCTTACTCCCATGCATGTATAATAAGATAAAATATCCATTATCTTAAAATCTTCTGATATTATTCCTTTTGATGGAGAAGCTTTTTTAAATTCTCCAATGACAGAAAGACCTTCTTTTAAAAGTGCATCTTTAAATGGATTTATATAATTTTCTTTGTGTTGTTCATTTTCAGAATTCACTATATCAAGTGCATGATTTTTTACTTCACTTATTGGTATTTCATTTTTTCTTTGTTCAACTCTTGCTTTCTTTTTGGCAACAATCTCATCTAAAATCATATATACTCCTCCAGTTTTTTAATTTTACAATGATTTAAAGTCTATTTGCTATAAATGCTATTCAATTATTACATTATAAGTTCTTCATATTTTTCATATGCTTTTTTACTATCTATTAATTCAGCTGCTTTTTCTATTCCCTCTTTTAATGAATCAACTATTTCAGCAGCATAAAGTGCTGCGCCACTGTTTAATACTACAATATCTCTCTGAGGTCCTTTTTTACCCTTTAATACATCTTTTATTATTTGTGCATTTTCTTTGGGAGTTCCACCTTGAATATCTTCTGGAGAAGCTAATGAAATTCCAAAATCCTTTGGATTTAATTTATATGTTTTTAATTGTCCTTCATTTAATTCACATACATTTGTAGTAGTTGTTGTTGTTATTTCATCAAGTCCATCATCACCACATACAATCAAGGCCCTGTTTAATCCTAAATTTTTCAAAACTTTTCCTGCACTTTCAAGAAGTGAAGCATCATATATTCCCATAAGTTGTCCAGTAAGAGGTGCTGGATTTGAAAGTGGCCCTATCATATTGAAAATAGTTCTTGTTCCAAGTTCTTTTCTCTCTTTAGCTACATTTTTCATTGCTCCATTATATTGTGGTGCAAAAAGAAAAGCCATTCCTTTTTCCTGTATGATTTTAGCACTTTCTTCTTTAGTATAATCAGTTTTTATATTTAATTCAGTAAGTACATCTGCACTTCCACTTTTGCTTGAAACAGCTCTATTACCATGTTTTGCCACTTTAGCGCCGCCACTAGCTGCAACTATTGCAACTGCTGTTGATATATTGAATGTTTTTCCTCCATCTCCTCCAGTTCCACATGTGTCTATAAGATTTTTAGGATTTTTTATTTCAACTGGAGTAAAATTATCACGAAGGGCTTTTACTGCTCCTAAAATTTGTTCAGGTGTTTCTCCATTTACTCTAAGTCCCATAAGAAATCCACCAATTTGACATGATGTAGCTTCTCCTCTCATTATCTGATTAATAACATCTCTTACATCATTTTCACTTAATACTTCTCTTGATGCTAATTTTTTTATTGCTTCTACTATTAACATTTTTTATATCCCCCTTTTTCAATTGCCAATATATATTTTTATATTTAATTTTATATATTTTAATGATTATATTTCTTCATGACATATATTAATAACAAAATTACTTATGATATGTTTTCCTTTTGGTGTATAAATTGATTCTGGATGAAATTGAAGTCCATAAACATCATATTCTTTATGTTTTATTGCCATTATTACATTATCTTCTACAGTTGAGCCAATAACCTCAAGGCATTCTGGAAGAGATTTGTTTTCAACTACAAGTGAATGATATCTCATAACTTCGATTTTTCGTGGAATACCTTCAAATATTTTCTTTCCTTTTACAGAAATTTTTGAAGTTTTTCCATGATAAATTTCATCAGCTCGTACTACTTTTCCGCCATAGGCCTGTGCAATACTTTGATGTCCAAGGCATATTCCAAGAATCGGATATTTATCTCCCAGTTTTTGTATTACATCTATTGAAATTCCTGCATCATCAGGAGTTCCCGGTCCTGGTGAAATTACAATTCCATTTGGATTCAGTTTTTTTATATCATCAATTGTAAGTGCATCATTTCTTATTACCTTAACTTCTGCAAATTCTCCTATATATTGATATAAGTTATATGTGAATGAATCGTAGTTATCTATTAAAAGTATCATCTTAAAGCCTCCTTTAATGCCATTAACTTGTTTTGAACTTCCTCAAATTCTTTTTCAGGGACAGAGTCATAAACAACACCTGCACCAGCTTGAAGATATGCAGTATTGCCCTTCATTACTATTGTTCTTATTGCAATTGCCATATCTGTATCTCCTCCATAAGAAAAATATCCTACAGAGCCTCCATATACATCACGTCTATATTCTTCAAGTTCTTCTATAATTTCCATAGCTCTTATTTTAGGAGCTCCTGATAATGTTCCCGCAGGAAGACAAGTACTTAATGCTTCAAATCCATCAATATCTGGAAGTGTTTTTCCTGTAACAGTACTTGTTATATGCATTACATGTGAAAATTTTTCAATCTTCATAAAATCTTTTACTTCAACTGATCCAATTTCACTTATACGTCCTATATCATTTCTTGCAAGATCAACAAGCATTACATGTTCAGCAAGTTCTTTTTTATCT
>NZ_CAKVKB010000104.1 GCF_934754915.1 uncultured Clostridium sp. | reverse complement strand
CTTCTACATCAAAATATGTTCTCGCCATGTTGTAATGAATTTCACCAATCAAAAAATCATCCACAACTTCATTGTCATTATATACCATTTCCGCTTGCTTCAAATAACTGCTAGCAGAATGATATGCTTTAAGTTCTAACGCTATATCTGCTAGATTCAAAAATGTTCTGATTATTTCTTCATAATTGTTGTTCTTAACAAAAATTACATTTGATGATAGAAAAAATTTTTGAGCCATAGGAAAATCTTTCCTGAACATATATGATTCAGCTGTAATGAAGAATATTTTTGCCTTTCTGTATTCAAGATTATATTTATCTGAATAGTATAAAGCATTATCTATATATCTTTGACCTTTTTCATAATCTCCATTTAATATGCACGATTCTCCTACCTGTTCATAATAGATACTAATTTTTTCTGCTTGACTTTCTTCAGATTCCACCAAATACTCAACTGTTGTATTTAATGTAGCTGCTAAATATTCTAATAAATCCACTGAGGGATTAGATCTTCCCGATTCAACTAAACTTATCTGTCCTGGAGTTATTCTGTCTTTAGCTAAATCTTTTAAGGTCATATTAAGTTGTTTTCTTCTTCTTTTAATTTTTTCTCCTAATGATAGAATTTCCATTTTTTCAATCCTTCTCTATTCAACAAATTATTTAATCATGTTAATTTAATTTCCTTAATTATAACATAAGTTTATCAAAAACTGCATTAATTTCTGAATTTTTTTCTATATTTTATATAATTTAATCTTATTATCCAAATTATCATATATTTTTTTTACAACTATGCTATTACTTAGTGGTTATTTTTTTTAATATAAATAAAAATACTGGATTTTAAAATCCAGTATTTTGAAATAACTTTTTTATCTTATCCAGTCACACATTCCATCATATGTACATCCAGCCATATGTCTCATTTTATTACCAATTCTTCTCATATTTCTTTTAGTTCTTCGATCCATCTGTGAAAACATCATCATTTCAAAAGCAGCTCCCATTGCAGCTCCCATAATCATTCCTTTTACAAACCTTCCCATTTAGAACACCTCTTTTTTTATTATTTTATTAATTGTTCTAAAATTAGATTGTGCATTATTAGAAAAATTATTCATTTTAATAAAAAAATCAATTTAATTTAAGAAGATATAAAATATATTTTTCTTTATCCTTACTTAGCATTTTAGAAATTTTCTTTTTTGCTTCCTCAGGACTTTCTTTATATAATTCAGTTAATTCTTTATATCTTAAATACTCATCATCTTTTTTTAAATCTGTTGTTCCCATAACTTCTTCTTTAATTTGGCTGTTATCTGAATTAATCAGATTAGATTTATCTCCATATATTAATATGTTATTTAATTTATCTGGTGCAAGTGAACCTATGTTTTTCTTTATATGAATATCACTTACATATATAACATTGTCAGATAAATATTTACTAATCGTTTTATCAGAAGGTATTCCCAAAGGTTCTTTACATTTTTCATCTACAAGTTCATTAAACAAGTCTCCTGTATGACTATCTACTTTTACAAAAATCACTTCTATTCCTTTATTCATTAAATCTTGCATTTTATTATGATATTTAATAGAAGATTTTTCATTTCTTGCCCATGCTCCAGTTGCATGATGAGCAATTCCTTCATAATCATGAAATATTACAACTTTCTTTTCACCAATGCTAATTGCATATTCAACAGCACGTACAGCTCCTTTAAGTTCTCCTGCAATCTGTCGTATATTTTTTTCAGATGTATCTTTTTCAGCACCATTTTCAATATACACCACAATATTATCCTTAACACACACTAATCCATATGCAAATCTTTCATCAGAAATATTATAACTTCCATCTACATAAGCATGAAGACAATCCTTAGGATAATTTTCATCGCTCTTTTTTAGCATTTTCTTTCCTTCATTCAAGTATTTTTCAGCATCTATTCTATTTTCAAAGCTCTTGTATTTAGCTCCCTTAACGCCTTTAACATAAGATAAACATTCATTCCATGTTTCTACTATTTTATTTTCAATTTTTTCATTATTTTTTGAATCAAAACCATACTGTATTGCATATACTTTCTTAGCCATATTTATAAAAACTCCTTTTGTTACCTATTATCTTATTAAAGAGTAGATAATTCCTCTACAAATTCATATAATGTTTCCACATTTTTTGCTGCAGTAAAATTACTCAAATATTCTAAGCCATTTTTCATAACAAGCATTATATCATTATCCCCTTCCCAATTTTCAACTATAACATTCAACGGTACATCATCTACAACCTTATTTAATGCAAAAAATATAACACCAATATCATCTATGACTCCTATAAAAGGTATATTATCTGGTATTAAATCTGATGGAAACATTACATATGCAATAGCTGAAGACATAACTAATTTTGTCTTTGTAGGAACTCTTTTATCTTTGAGAAGTCTATAAATAAGTGAAACCAAATCAGGAATTATAAACAGATAATCTTTATACTCTTTAACGTTATCAGGAAGCCTTTCAGTTAATCTTTCTCTTCCAGAGGAATAATTATCTCTCAATTTAACTATATCCTTGAGTTTTTCCAATTCTTCATCTATATCCTCTTTTTCTTCTGCTTTTTCTTTAATAAGTGTCCCCGCAATTGATACTTCAATATCATCAGCTTCAATCCATAACTCCGAACTCTTAGTATATATTTCTTTCAAATTAAAGTCTATATATGGAACATCTTTCAATATCTTATCAATGTCTACAATTATAATATCTTTGCTGCTTTCAATACCAATCTCTCTAAACTGATTAGCGATTTTCTTTAAAACAAAACTTCTTATAATTCTGAATATACCTAAATTAAATATTTTTACCTTCGAAAGTCTTGCTTTAATTTTGTTTTTTTCACATCCTAATATATCAGCTTTCACAAAAAAATCCATCTTAAAGCTTTTTCGAAAGTTTCCTTTAATCTGAATTCCATCATTTATTACTGCACTTTCTAAATCCAATCCATCCACTTTTACAAATTCATTTATTATACTTAAAATGTCACTACCTAAAAGCTTCACCTTCACTTCTGATATTTTCATTATTTGTACCCTTCCCCTTTTTATATATTAATAATCAAATTTAAAACACTTTTCTATTTATCTATGATATGTTCTAATTAACAAATGTACAATTTATAATAAATGATGAAACTCTTGCAAGATTTCTTTAATTATTATGCAGTTTTGTTATTTGAACATATATCAAGTATACCATATATATATTGTCTAATTAACAATTTATAATGCCTAGTTTACATAAATCATATGATTGTGTATATTCTATAATCATAATTTATTACATATTCATTTAATATATAATTGACAATGAAAAATGAAGTTTTTGAAAGATTTCTTTGATGTTTTACATGTTATCAAATATAATTTTAATCTTGCAACATATATAATTTATTATTTTCAGCCCAATATTTAAAAAGAGATATTTGATAAACTACATCTATCAAATACCTCTTCATTAAATTATTAAAAATAAAATTTTGAGTTCTTAATTAAAATACTGGAATTACTGAACCATTATATTCTTTATTTATAAATTCTTTAACATCATCTGATTTTAATGCTTTTATCAAAGCTTGAATTTTTTCTTGATTTTCGTTTCCTTCTTTTACGACAACAATATTTGCATATGGTTTAGCTGCTTCTGAATCTTTATCTTCTTTAATAATTGCATCTGTCAACACGTTAAATCCTGCTTCGATTGCATAATTACCATTTATAACTGCTGCATCAACATCATCAACTGCTCTTGGAACTGCTGCTGCTTCTAATTCACTAAAATTCAAGTTTTTAGGATTCCCATCATCTGTTATATCTGCTGGTGTAACCAATTCTCCATCTTTAATCTTTATTACCCCATTAGCTGCTAATAATTTTAATGCTCTTGCTTCATTGGATGGATCATTTGGTACTGCTATTGTAGCTCCATCTTGAAGTTCATCAAGACTTTTTATCTTTTTGGAAAACAATCCCATTGGCTCCAAATGAATTGCTGCTACTGATTTTAAATGTAATCCTCTTGATTCAACTTGTTCATTTAAATATGGTGTATGCTGAAAGAAATTACAATCTAATGATCCTTCTTCAACTGCTGTATTTGGCTGTACATAGTCATTAAATTCAGTTATTTCTACTTTATATCCTTCCTTTTCCAATAAAGGAACTGCTGCTTCTACAATTTCTTTATGTGGCTTTGGTGTAACCCCTATTTTAATTACTTTGTCATCTGCAGAACTTCCACATCCAACTAATCCTAATGCAAGCACTCCTGCTAAAACTACTGATAATATTGATTTCTTTTTCATATTTACCCCGCCTTTTCTGTTTTAATTATTACATAAATTTGCTCATATTTATTATTTGCAGAAATCTACCTTTTAACCCTACATGCAGATTTCTTTAAATAACATTAAAATAATTTTACTATTTTGATAGTTTATTATAAAAATAATTTCCCAAAATCTGAAGCCCCTGAACTACAACAATAAGTATTATACATGTTACAATCATCATGTCAGTCTGAAATCTTTGATAACCATATCTTATAGCTACATCTCCAAGACCGCCGCCACCTATAGCTCCTGCCATTGCTGAATATCCAACTATGCTTATTATTGTCAATGTAATTCCTGATACTATTGAAGGTACTGCTTCTTTAAGCATCACCTTAAAAATTATCTGAGTATTAGAAGCTCCAAATGATTTTGCAGCCTCAATTACTCCCTTGTCAACTTCTCTTAATGCCGATTCTATAATTCTTGCAACAAAAGGTGCTGCTGCAATTGTAAGCGGAACCATTGCTGCTTCTGTTCCTATAGATTTTCCAACTAAAAGTCTTGTTAATGGAATTACTATTACCATTAATATTACAAATGGAAAACTTCTAAGTGTATTAACTATAAAATCTAAAATTCCATATATTATTTTATTAGGTTTCAAACCATCCTTAGCTGTTAATGTTAATATTATTGCTGGTATAAATCCTAAAATCACTGAAAATGTAGTGGATACAACAACCATTTCTAATGTTTCAATCAATGCTTTTACTATAATTTCATTCATTATTCAAGCACCTCCAATAAAATATCTTTATCTTCAAGATATTTTAAAACTTTATCTTTGTCTTTTTCATCTATATTTATTACTAATCCCCCTAATACTTGGTCTCTAAATTTTTCAAGCTTACCCCATACTATTGAAAAATCTATTCCAAGCTCTCTAGACATTCTGGTTATAAGTGCATTTTCTGATGAATTGCTTGGAAAATATAATTTTATATTTATTCCTGTATCTGGCAGATTTTCTTCTTCCTCTTCCCCCAAAAACTTCTTCAATGATTTTCCTGGTTTTAAAAATAAATCTTCTGCTCTACCTTCAGCACAGATTTCTCCACCATCTAATAATGCAACTCTCTCACATACTTCTTTAATAACTTCCATCTGATGTGTAACAATTATTATTGTTAATCCTAATTCTTTATTTATTCTTAAAAGTAATTGCAAAATGTCCTTTGTTGTTTTTGGATCCAATGCTGATGTTGCTTCATCACAAAGCAAAATTTTTGGATCTAATGCTAATGCTCTTGCTATTGCTACTCTCTGCTTCTGTCCACCACTTAACTCTGATGGTTTTCTGCTTTTTTTGTCTTCTAGACCAACTAACTTAAGTAATTTTAATACTTTTTCTTTAATTGCGTTTTTATCATACCCCCACACTTCAAGAGGAAGTGCTACATTATCGAAAACATTTTTTCTCTGTAATAAATTAAAGTTTTGAAATATCATACCCAATTCTTTTCTGAATACTCTAAGTTCTGAATCTTTTAATGTAGAAACTTCTTTCCCCATTACATTTACAGATCCTCCATTATAAGATTCAAGACCATTTATACATCTAAGCAATGTAGATTTACCTGCACCACTATGACCTATTATTCCATAAATTTCACCTTCATTTATAGAAAGTGATACATCCTTTATCACTTTAACATTTCCAAAATTTTTTACTACATTTTTTATTTCAACTGCTAATTTAGCTGTTGTTTTGTTTTCTGCAGTATTTTCTTTTTCTATTGTTTTCTCTATATTTAGCAAACTTTTTTCCTCCTCAATTTTTTGTTATAGTATCGCGATAACCAAAACAAAAAGCGCTAGAGAATAAATTTCCCAGCGCGAAAAAACACTTGTTATTTACTCTCTCATCTACCAGCTAAAAAGCTGCAGGAATTAGCACCGTACATATTAGTAAATGAACTAATTTATCGGTTGCTGGGCTTCACAGGGCCAGTCCCTCCGCCACTCTTGATAAGACATCAAATTATTTAATTTAGTTTATATTGTATATTATAATTATCATTTTTTCATGTGTCAATAGATTTTGCAAAATTTTATTCATTTTATTAAGATAACAACATTTCTAATATTTTACTAATATCTATTTCTTTCTTTCATAGCTCTATCAATATCTCTCTTTTGAGCCTTTTCAATCATAGCATCTCTCTTATCATAGTTTTTCTTACCTTTACAAACTCCAAGAGCTACTTTGACTTTTCCTTCCTTAAGATATAATGACAATGGAATCAATGTATATCCGTCCCTTGAAACCAACCCATCAAGTCGTCTTATTTCATCCTTATGAAGAAGTAATTTTCTCTCTCTTAAAGGATCTACATTAAATATATTTCCTTGCTCATATGGAGAAATATGCATATTTTTTATAAATACTTCTCCATTATAAATATCTGCATAACAATCTTTTAGATTAACTCTTCCTCTTCGTATAGATTTAACTTCTGTTCCTACAAGCACAAGACCAGCTTCCATTGCTTCTTCAACAAAATAATCATGTCTTGCTTTCCTATTTTCAGCTAAAGAATTCTGATTCTTTTTTCTTACCATTTTTACTCACCTACTATGGTTATATTTCTAGTCTAAATTATATTATACTAATTACACAAATATCAAGCAAACCTATAATAGATTCACTTGACATTTTATTATATGTGTTATGACTTATTACCACTTCTCAAAGCTTTTCTATCATAAATCAATCGCCTTCATTTAATTTCTATCTTTTTATCATCTCTAGTTTCTGAATTTTCTTCATTTTCAGGACTTTCAATTATTTTAAAGAATATTTCCTTATTAGGCATATCAACATGAACACATTCTACAATAACTTTATCACCAAGCTTATAAACTTTTTTGGTTCTTTCTCCTATTAATCTCAAATGATTTTCCTCAAAAATATAGTAATCATCATCTAAATCAGTAATATGAACTAACCCTTCTATTGTATTTGGCAATTCCACAAATACACCAAATGAAGTTACTGAAGAAATCACTCCTTCAAATTCTTCACCAATTCTATCCTGCATATACTCAGCTTTCTTTAAATCATCAACTTCTCTTTCTGCATCTTGTGCTTTTCTTTCCATTTCTGATGATTGTTTAGCAGCATGACCAACGATATTTTTTAATTTATTGGTTCTCTTTTCATCTATTTCACCATGAAGGTATTCTTTTATTATTCTATGAATCTGTAAATCTGGATATCTTCTTATTGGTGAAGTAAAATGACAATAATACTGGGCTGCTAATCCAAAATGTCCTGTACATTCTGGAGCATATCTTGCCTGCATCATAGAACGTAACAATAAAGTATTTACTACTGTTTCTTCACTTTTTCCTTTAACTTTTTCTATTATTTCTTGAAGAGTTTTTGGTCTTATTTCATCAGTCCAGTTAATTGTGTATCCTAAATTATATATAAATTCTTTAAATTTAGTTAATTTTTCTTCATCAGGATTTTCATGAATTCTATATACAAAAGGAATATGTGTCCAGAACATATGCTCTGCAACAGTTTCATTTGCAACAAGCATAAATTCTTCAATTATTCTATTGGCAATTGCTCTATCATAAGGTTTTATTTCGATAGGTTTTCCTAGTTCATTCAATACAATTTTAGCTTCAGCTATTTCAAAATCAATAGCTCCTCTTTTTATTCTTTTTGCTCTCAATATTTTACAAAGTTCTTCCATAGTTCTGAAATCATCTATAAGATAATCATATCTTTTCATAAGTTCTGAATCATTACCCTCAAGAATTTTTGTAACATCAGTATATGTCATTCTTTCATTAGTTCTTATAACTGATTCTACTATTTCATGATCAACAACTTTACCTTTATGATCTATTTCCATTAAACATGATAAAGTCAATCTATCTACTTTAGGATTTAAAGAACATATTCCATTTGATAATTTTTTAGGAAGCATTGGTATAACTCTATCTATTAAATATACTGATGTAGCTCTCTTAAATGCTTCTTTATCTAATGGATTATTTTCGCGCACATAATGAGAAACATCAGCAATATGGACTCCTAATTTATAATTTCCATTAGGTAATTTTTCAATTGATACAGCATCATCTAAATCCTTTGCATCTTCACCATCAATTGTCACCATTTTCACATCTCTTAAGTCTCTTCTTCCCTTATATTCACTCTTATCTATTTCCTCGGAAATACCTTCAGCGTATTTTAATACTTTTGCATTAAAATCCTCAGGAAGCCCTAGCTTCTTTATTACTATTAGAATATCAATTCCCCTATCTCCCTTTTTACCTAATATTTCAGTTACAACTCCTTCAGGCTTTCTATTTCCTTCTGGCCACTTAGTTATTTTTACTGTAACCACATCACCATCCTGAGCTCCATTTCTGTCTCTCTTAGGAATATATATATCTCTAGATATTCTTGTATCTTCAGAAATAACAAATCCAAAATTCTTCGAATCTTCATAAACTCCAACTACTGTAGTAGTATTTCTCTCTAGTATCTCTACAACTTCCCCTTCTCTTTTTCTGGTATTTGTATCTTCTCTTGTAATTTTTACAGATATCTTATCTCCATTAATAGCACCCTTCATACAGTTACTTGGAATAAATACATCTTTTTCTCCCTCATCTTCTGGAATAAGGAAACCAAATCCTTTTGCATGAGCCTGTAAAGTCCCTACAACTAAATTTTCTTTTAATTTATTATGATTTCCAATTTCCAAATCAGCTATCATAAATCTATCTTTTTTGGTTCTCATTATAAGACCTTCACGTTCCATAATTCTTAGTGTCTTTTTAAATGCATTATATTCATTTTGTTTTATATCAAATATAGCTGATAATTCTTCTAAAGTCATAGGACTATATGCCGATTCTTTCATAAAACGGACTAATGTTTGTTTTATTCCCATAATAACTTTCCTCTCTTTCCTATTTTTCATAAAGTTGTTTTATCTTGTACTTATTTTTTGAAAACTACTACAGTATTAGTTTCTTCTTAACCTTATAAATACAAAGATACTACATATTAGGAACTACTTTGAAGCACCGCCCTCAATATAATGAGGATTTTAGAATTTATAATTATAATTATAATTATAATTATAAATTTTTATAATTTTGCTAAAATAGTTATATGCACTCCATATACAAATGCAATTTATATATTCCAATTAACAATTAATAATAAAATCTCTTAAATATTTTTTAATTATTATTTTGTTTTATTATTTAGAACATATATTTAATATTGCTTTATATCTATATACTACCACATTAATCATTCTTCATGTATATTTTCTACCATAATATTATTTAGTATTATCATATATTTTCTCTTTTATAATTTTATTTATTATAGATTTCAATCAGCAATATATTTCAATTAACAATGTACAATGGACAATTGACAATGAATGGTGAAATCTTTTCAAGATTTCTTTAATTATTATGTGGTTTTATTACTGGAATATATAATTGACAATTTACAATAAAGTATAAAAAAGTGTCTACACCACACCTGCTTTGTGGATAACATTTTAGTAGCTCCATACCTCTTACAATCCATTGATATCACTAAATTTGAGTTTTCAAAAATTCTATAATTCCCTGTACAAAAAAAGATTAAGCATAATGATGCTCAATCTTTCTTTAGGTTAATTATCACTTATTAAGATTATTCTTATTCATATATTATATACATTTTTTTAATAATTATTCATTCAAATATTGTTTTGAAAAAATTAATCCTCAAAAGCTTGTGATAAATCATAGATAATATCATCAATATGTTCAGTACCAATTGATAATCTTATTGTATTTGGTTTGATTCCCTGTTCTTTTAATTCTTCTTCATTTAACTGTGAATGTGTTGTACTTGCTGGATGTATTACTAGAGATTTAACATCAGCTACATTTGCAAGTAATGAGAATATTTCCAATTTATCTATAAATGCTTTTGCTTCTTTTTCTCCACCTTTAATTTCAAATGTGAATATTGAACCTGCTCCCTTTGGGAAGTATTTCTTATATAAATCATTGTATTTGCTGTCTGGTAATGATGGATGGTTTACATTTTCAACCTTTGGATGATTCTTTAAGAAATCTACAACCTTTAATGCATTTTCAACATGTCTTTCAACTCTTAATGATAATGTTTCTAATCCTTGTAATAGTAAGAATGCATTAAATGGACTTATTGTTGCTCCTGTATCTCTTAAAAGGATTGCTCTTATTCTTGTTACGTATGCTGCTGCACCTACTGCTTCAGCAAATTTTATTCCATGATAGCTTGGGTCTGGTTCTGTTAATTGTGGGAATTTTCCTGAACCAATCCAGTCAAATTTACCTGAATCAACTATTACACCTCC
This sequence comes from uncultured Clostridium sp., assembly GCF_934754915.1. Classification (GTDB taxonomy): domain Bacteria; phylum Bacillota; class Clostridia; order Clostridiales; family Clostridiaceae; genus Clostridium. Next base: position 1,212 of record NZ_CAKVKB010000104.1, on the reverse strand, counting down.
AAGAGATGTTCCATGTCCTCCTATAAACTTAGTTGCTGAATGTACAACTATATCTGCACCATGTTCTATTGGTCTGAAAAGATATGGTGTTCCAAATGTGTTATCAACTATTAGAGGAATCTTATGTTTATGTGCAATTTCTGCTACTTTATCAATATCTATAACATTTGAATTTGGATTTCCAAGTGTTTCTATATATAGTGCTTTTGTATTTTCCTTTATTGCTTTTTCAAAATTTTCTGGTTCATCTGGATCTACAAATGTTGTTGTTACTCCATATGCAGGAAGTGTGTGTGCTAAAAGATTGTATGATCCTCCGTAGATTGTCTTTGCTGCTACTATGTGATCTCCAGCTTTTGTTATATTTTCAATTGCATAAGTTATTGCTGCTGCACCTGATGCTACTGCAAGACCTGCAACTCCACCTTCTAATGCTGCAACTCTGTCTTCAAAAACTCCCTGAGTTGAATTTGTTAGTCTTCCGTAAATATTTCCTGCATCAGCTAATCCAAATCTTGCTGCTGCATGTTCACTATTTCTGAATACATAAGATGTTGTCTGATATATTGGTACTGCTCTTGCATCTGTTGCTGGATCTGGTTTTTCCTGTCCTACATGTAATTGTAATGTTTCAAATTTTAATTTTCTTTCTTCTCTACTCATATTTTTTGCCCCCATTTTATAATATTTTTAATTTTCCATCTATAAATCATTCTAAGTAGATAATATTACTATGATTTAAAGATGACAGCTTTGTTTTTCTTTTTTATTTCAGCATTTATCAAGATTCTGAATTTCATTTGATCAATGTATTTTATAAACAAAAAAGCTGATTTCTCAAGATAAGAAATCAGCATTATATTCTTAATACACAAAACCTTCTTCTTATCTCTCAGATATAATAAAATACCTGCAGGAATTAGCACCTTAAACAAAATATATATGATAAATCATCCAGGTTGCCAGACATCACAGGGCCAGTCCCTCCGTCTTTCTTGATAAAAAACTATTTACTTTTTAAGTATTCTTAGCGAATTACTATGTTATTAATATACAATCTTTTTACATATATGTCAACACTTTTTATAAAATTTATTTTTTAAATTTTTCTTTTAATCCCATGCAGGACTGGCTGCTGCTACTTAAAATGTAATCAAATATAAACATTTTAAGAATATTACTGTTTCAATGTATCTGCTTTTGCTATTAAAG
>NZ_CAKVKB010000103.1 GCF_934754915.1 uncultured Clostridium sp. | reverse complement strand
TTTCAAAAATTCAACTTTTCTTCAGTTGATGATTCCAAAGGCATTGAAATTTTGAATTACCTTGAAGAACAAATATTTAATAAGTTAAAAAATCTCAACAATATAGATAAACTAGCTAAATCTAATGAAAATATCAAAAATACTTTAAATTTAATATTTAAATCAGAAGATATAACTGCCCAATGTGTTATGTATGCTTATAATATATATTCTTTTATAAAAATGTTTCATTATGATAAAGAACATCTTCACAAAACCTATATTGAAAAAACTCTGTCACCATCATCATCTTCTTCAGATGATAATAATAAAAACAATAAACATAGATTTAATAAACTTCAATTTGATTCATTAAAATTTATAAGAGATGAAGAAATTCATATATCAGATTTAAAAACTTCTGACAGTCTGACTCTCCAGGAACATTTTAATATGAATACCCTGAAAAATGACCGTTCAATAATGGAAGGCATTAAAAGCAATATACGTTTGGAACAAATTGAAAAGACAAGGGCAAAAAATTTGACAATGGACATTAGAAATTCAAAAAAATCCCTAAATAACTTTTTCTCTAACAGTTCAATAATTTCATTTGATTATTTACAACAGTCAGCCCAAAATGGTTTTAAACTGATTAAAATGTATAGAAATACAAAAAAATAATAGAAACTATCTCATAAAAACTGAAATCCAATGACTTGCTTAACTTTTATGAGATAGTTTCTAAATTTATTAATTCAAAGACTATTATTATATACAATTTTTCTGATCATATCCCTGCCCAACATTTCATAGTCATAAAGTATCGTGCTTTTATCCCATTTTATATAGCTATTATCTACAAGAATCCCTTTTTCAAAAAATTCCTGACTTTTTATCCCACAAAGTTTTGCTGAATTTTTATATGGTTTTATATCATAAGTTATCTTTTGTCTATTCATCAGTTCTAATTCAATAATAAAATCAGGTAAAAACTTAACATTTTTAATAACCATATCAATCTACTCCTTTCATATATAGTATACAATGAAATGTACTGCATTTTATACTGCATAAAAATGTAGTTTTTGCCACATTTATCTATCTATATATTGCTGAGTATAAACCTGTATTGCTGATACTTTATTCTTTACTGCAAATTTATCATATATATTTTTTGTATGATATCTTACTGTATTAAGACTTATATTTAGAGATGCTGCTATTTCATTCTGCTTATATCCACTATATATAAGTTCCATTACTGCCAATTCTCTTTCTGTCAACTCATTTATCTCTTTTGATTCTTTAGTATGAATATTTCTATATATCTTATATTTGTTTATTTTTTCCAGTATATTATCTATTGCTTTATTTTTAACCAATCTCTTTAATATATCATAACTATAATATGAAAGTTCTACAAAAGGCATATAAATTTCATCATATATTGCAAGTTCAATAGCTTTTTCCATGAAATTTTCTGATTCTCTAAATCCATATAAATTATATTTAGCAATGCTTCCATAAATATATGCATATATTTTTCCTATTATATTTTCACTTTTATCATACTTATCAAGCATACTTTCTACTAGAACTTCTAATGCAATATAATCTCCTTTTACAAGTATAGACAATCCATATAAAATATAACCTATTTCAATTGCTTCAGGCGTTACTATTCCTGACATATCATTGTTTTTTATCCATAACGGAATTTCTTCATAATTTCCTAAAAGACCATTTATATATCCTATTGTAAAATGGCAGTTACACATTATTAATGGAGATTTGTATTTTTTAGATTTTTCTATAAATTTTCTTAATCTTTCCTTTACCTTTTCAACATTTCCCATACATAAATCAATTCTCATCAAAAGAAATTCAGCTGCAACCAATATACTTGTCTGACCTTTACTCTCAGCCTTATAGAATGATTTACGTGCTTTTAGTTGGGCCTGTTCAATATTTCCTCTTGAAAACTCTATTTCAGCCTTTAAGAGATAATCTGCTCCAGTTCCAAATCCCTCAGCCATATCTACATAATATTTTATATTTTTATAGCATTTTTCAGCAAGATCATCTAAGCTTCCAACTTCTTTATAATATAAACAAATTATATTATTTATTCCTCTTGTAAAAGACATGCCAGAATGTATAACATTAGATTTATTTCCACTTAAATAATCCTGTGCCTTTTTCAGATACTTTATTCTTATATCAATATCTGAAATATATAAAGAGCTTTCAACTATTGCTATCTCCCCTAAAATCTGATTTCTATATAAAGCATTTTTATTTTCTTCATAAAAACATTTTAATTTATATAAAAGTTCTTTTCCTTCTGGTTTATTAATTCCAAGAATATAATAATAAATTATAGAAATATATACAAATGGATGTTTCAATTTTAACTCTTCATCTATCTTATCAAATACAGATACTATAAATTTATATTCCTGATTCATACATTCAAGTATATAATCACTTTCAAGTATTTTTAAAATGGCTTCGTAATTTTTACACTTATCCCAGCTTCTAATTGCAGAAATAGGCTGCTTTTTATCCATAAACCATTCTCCAGCTCTATTAAATAATACTTCTTCATCTATATGTCTTCCCTTAATTTCCTCATTTAATGCAATCTTTAAAATTTGATGGAAATTATATATTCCATTTTGACAATCATATCTTATAAAAAAATTATCATCATATAATTCTTTTATAATTGTCGCAGCTCTTTTGTCATTAATTACATAAAGTGCTTCATCTAGAGAAAATTCCTGAAATAATGAAAGTTTTAACAATATAGTTATAGATTCATCATCAAATCTATCTTTGATAGCTGAACGTATTAATTTAGTTGCTTTTGGAATACTTTTAAAAATTCCTTTATTGGAATATTCAAATAAAGAAAGATATGTAGGCGTTGTCCATCCAGATGTATAATTATATATGTATTTACTTTCATCATCATCCAATTTGAATCCATTGATTTCAAATAATTTTTTTGTATCCTCCAAAGTAAATTCTAAATCTTCTTGCCACATTATAATACATTTCTTTTTCATTTCATACTCTATATATTTCATCTTAGGCATGTTTCTACTTATCAATACTATATGAAGAAATGGTATATTTTCAAAAGCTATTCTTTCAAACAAATCGGTTATAGTCTCACTTCTTATTTCTTCCCAATCATCCAATACTATAACAGTTTCTTTGAAAATATTATCTAACATAACTTCTACTATTTCTTGAATACTTTCATCACTCTTAGGAAATTGACATAAACCAAGCTGCTTTCCCAAATTTTCATTTATATACTGAGCAGTTCTGCAAAACTTTTTCCATGTCCATACACCACTGCATTCACCTACAGACGCCGAAAAATATATCACATCTATATCATCTCTGTTTTTCAAATAATTTTGTACTGCTGTGGTTTTGCCATATCCTATAGAAGCAGTAATAAGAAAAAAACTTGTTTCAAAAATTTTATCTAACATTTTATTAATTCTTTCTCTGATCAATATCTGAAAATTAGAATCTATTCTGCCCATTTTTACACCACACTTTTCAATAAACATATATTACTGTTCATTTAAATTTAATAACTTAATTGAAATTAATATGTATAATCTTTACAATTATTCATAGCGAATATAATTTTCAAACCTCTCACACTTCTTAGTCTGTTAATTTTATTAAATTTTCAAGTAAAAAATTATATATCTATTATAATTATAATACAATTTACTTTATTTTGTAATTTTAGGGACAAAATACTTATTGTGGGATAAAATACACTTGTAAAATCATAAATTTGTGAATATAATCAAATACTAATACTATATTTATATTGTAATTTATTCGCACTTTGAATATATTTAGTTGAAAAAGCAGATATTAATTCACCACTTCAATTAATATCTGCTTCTCTCTATATACTAAAAAATATTCACCTAAATACTATAATTAATCACTTATAAACTCTTATGTAATATTTGAAGAACAGTGTCTAAATCTTCAACACCAATTTGTCCTGGTGCAGATGCTTTTTTAGCTGCTCCAAATGTAAGACAAGATCCAAAAACTTCTCCACAAAGTCTGCTTATTACTCCCATTCCAGCCATAGACATTGTTATTATAGGCTGATCTGCATGTTTTTCTTTCATTTCATTAGTTGCACATAATAAAGTTAATACATCACCTTTATTTTGAGGCATTACTGCTATTTTAGGAAGGTCAGCATTTAATTCCATCATCTTAGTTAATCTTGAAACTATTTCTTCTCTTGCTGGTGTCTTAAAGAAATCATGATTTGACATAACTACTTTAACACCATTTTCATGTGCAGTATCTACTACTTCTTTTACGAAATCATCACCAGTAAATAATTCAACATCAACTAAATCTACTTTTTTAGTTTTTGCTATTTCACAGTTTAGTTTTACATAATATTCTACTGGAACTTCTCTTTCTCCACCTTCTTTTTTAGTTCTGAAAGTAAATAGTATTGGAGCTTCTGGTAAAACTTCTCTTATTTCATTTAATATTTCTTTTACTTTTTCTATATCTTCAACATTTTCATAGAAATCTACTCGCCATTCAACTATATCGAATTTGATTCCTTTTAATCCTTTTACTTCTTCAATTAATTCTGCATTAGTAGTTCCAACCACTGGTACAGTAATTTTAGGGACTCCTTCACCTATTTTTATATTTTTAACTTCAACTACTTTACTCATTTCTGACCTCCAAATTAACTATTATATATATTTTTCAATTGACAATGTACAATTGAAAATTAATGAATAAATCTTTTCAAGATTTCTTTAATTATTATGTAGTTCTATTATTAGAACATATATATTCTTCAATAAAGTAATATTTAAAAAGATCTGCTTTACAGACTGTGTATTTCTGCTGTTTTCAAAAATCTTCTGCAGCATTTATTGAGAATATAATTTTTAAATTTTATCTTATTAATTATTATATAACTCAGCATCTAAACATCCTTCTGATTTTGATACCACAACTGCAGCTGCTGCATCACCAACAACATTAAGACTTGTTACAAGCATATCCATTGGCCTGTTTATAGCAAGAAGCATAGAATATGCAATCAATACTCCTTCATTATTATACCCCATCCCATTCAGCACTGAAAATAGTATAATCATTGATGATCCTGGTGCTGATGGTGTTCCTACAGAAGCTATAAGTGCTAAAACTGCAATAATCACTACGTCTGATACCCTTATTATATATCCTGAACTTGCAGCTATAAATATTGTTGCAACAACCTGCATTATTGCTGTTCCATTCATGTTAATGGTCATTCCAAGAGGAAGGGTAAATGCTGCCACTTCTTCATTAACACCAAGTTCCTCTACATTTGTTTTCATATTCAATGAAAGTGCTGCTGCTGATGAAGCTGCTGAAAATCCTAAAAGAGCAACTTTAATTATCTTTTTCATAAACTTTATTGGATTTAATCCTGTAGTAACATAAATGAACAGTGGATATCCTAAAAATAAGAATAACATTGCTGCTATAGATACTGTTGCCATATATGCAAGAGCAGGTTTTATTCTATCTATTCCATAAACTGCAAAAGTTCTTACAATAAGAATAAACACTGCTATAGGACTGAACTTTACTATAACATAATTTAAAAATACATTTATAATATTATTTATGTCCTCAAGAAGTCCCTTTACATATTTTGCCTTATCGCCTAATTGATTTATGCATAAACCTGTTGCTACAGCAGTAAATACAACTGCCAGCACTCTTCCATTAGTGCTGAATACACTTACAATATTACTCGGAACTGCTTCAATTAATACCATAAGCGGATTAGTTAACTGGGAAACGCTCATTTCTACAGTTTCTTTGCTTTCTACTGCCAGATTAAATATTCCTGCCTTATAACCTATAAAACTCAAAATTCCTGCTAGTATTAACGCAAGTACAGATGTGGTTAAAAACCCTAATAATGTTTTAGTTGAAATACGTCCCAATTTCTTTGTATCATTAATTCTGCACATTGCTAATGCTATAGAAGAAAAAATCATAGGAACAATAACAAGCTGTAATGAATTAATGAAAATCTGACCGAGAATATAAAATATTCCTATTGAATTCTTGCCATCTGCTGTACTTATATCTTGAAATAGCAATCTATTTATAGCATCCCATATATAGCCTTTTGCATTAGAATTAAAATATTCTCTTAAAAACACAGCTATTATTCCTACAACAACAGCCATCCCCAGTGATATAAGCATCTTTACTGCTAATGAATTAATATCTTTTGTACTTGATTTTTTTAATTCTTCTTTAGTCACATAATTCTGCTACTCAAAACATAAACAAATATATTTCTATTTCAACTCATGTTATCTGCTCATTGATATTTTTATGAGAAGCAGTTCCTCCCTTCTTTGTATAATTATATTTTTGCATATCCAAAAAAACAAAGCGGCTTCCACACACCCACTTCATGGATAACACTTTAGCCTTTCCATACCTCTTAATTTATTGGTATAACTGGGTTTCAACTTTAAAAATTTTTATACTTTCCTATACAATAAAAAAAGTATATATATTCTAATTAACAATGTACAATTGATAATTGACAATGAAAGTTGAAATCTCAACAGAGATTTCTTTAATTATTATGAATACTTATTATTAGAATATATATATACATCTAAGATATGTACTATTAATTGCAATATCATTACCTAATACTTATAAAATCACACTTCTTAGCCAAAGCTATATATTTTACTCACTCTAAAACAAGAAAGCCACAACTCTTATGGCTTTCTTATTTTTTAAGCTCTGGCTTTTAAAAGAGTATTATATCTTATGTTAACAATAAGAGCTAATATTACTCCTAATCCTGTAACTACAATATTAAATAATATTACATTTGCCACATTACTTGAAATTGCTCCTGTAATTGCTGGTACTGTAAATCCTGCTATACTTGATGCTGAATACACCATACCAGTAATTTTACCTTTGTTTGCTGGGAATATATCTGACATAGCTGTTAATGCTAATTGAAGAACTCCTCCTGCAGCTGCAAATCCTATAACAAATGCACTTATTACACAAACAACTGGTGTTGGATTAACTAATAGTATTGTAAGCATTATAACTGAAATTAATGGATAAACAAATACTATTCTAACTGGTTTAACTAAGCTCTTAACTATTATTGATGTAAATACAACTGCTACTATACTTCCTACACTATAATAACTTACTAATTTTAGTGATGCAGCTTCTGCCATACCCGCTACTTCTCTTCCATAGCTTGGAATCCAAGTATTGATTATTGAAAATGTAGCTGTTGAAGTATATCCAATTATTATAAGTGCAAGACCTTCAATCCAGAACTTTGGTTTTGCTTTTCCACTTAATTCTTGAACTGATTCTTCTTTTTCTTCTGTTTCAACCTTATCAGCATTTACTGCTGGGAATGGTCTAGTGAATAAGAATATTGCATTTATAGCAAGTACTGCTATACAGAATATAAATGAATATCCATACCAAAGATCATTTGCAACTATAAAACTTATCATCATAGGTAATATAAACTGACCAGCTGAAATAAACGCTTTATTAAATACATTTGCTGAACTTCCTGCATCTGGGAAAGATTCTATCAATGCTGGAATAGTTCCTGAGTCAAGGAATGAATTTGCCATACCTGCTAAAATACCAAAAATAAATGCTATTTGAACATTTGGACTTAATAATATTCCTATAAAGAATGCTATGTATGATGCAATTCCTGCAAAAACAAATGGCTTTCTTCCAAATTTATCAGATAAAGCTCCTGATATGTAAAGAACTATAAATCTACCAATTCCAAGTGCTGATATTACATATGCTACACCTGCCTTGTCAGTATTAAGCTGTTCCATTAAATATGTCATGTTTTGAGAAAGTATTATAACTCCCATACCATGTATAAAGTAGTTGATGTATAAACCTAACGCTGTTAATGAATATTTGTTATTAAAACTTGATAACAGTGAAGATTTATTTTTTACTGCTGTATTCTGCATTTTTAATATTTCTCCTATTATTCTTCATTTGTATTCTTGCAGCATATATTAATATTATTTTTTATATCTGCATCTTAATTTGTGGGATATTTCATAATTAATAATTATAATTTTGATCAATATATAGCATCTGTATTAACTTGTAACATACTTATAATACTTATCTTATAATATTTATAATAATATGAAAATCCTCAATCTATTTATATCTTGTGTATATTTTAATAAATATATGCCACAAGATTAAAATCACATTAAAAACTTATCTCAGTATCAAAAAATCTTGCTTCAAAAAAATCTTGCAAAGATTTCATCCTTCATTGTCAATTGTCCATTGAATTGCAAATTAGTATAAACTATTCAATCCCTAAAAATTGCTTCATATGATCTATTGGCATTTCTTCACCAGTCCAAAGTCTGAATGCTTCTGCTCCTTGGAATAACATCATTCCTAATCCATTTATTGTAGGGCATCCAACTTCTTCAGCAATTTCTAATAATCTAGTTTTAGCTGGAACATAAACAACATCACTTACTATAAGTTCTGGTCTTAACATATCCTTTTCTATGTAAGTTTCACCAGCTAATGGTTTCATTCCTACGCCTGTAGCATTTGTAAATATATAACTGTCAGCTATTTCTCTTCTTAATGCTTCTTTATCATCTAAATCGAATAATGTTGCTTTACAGTCTGTTCTTTCGTTTATTATTTTTACTGTTTCAAGTGCTCTGTCATAGAATTCATCTTTTCTATTGAATATTGATAATTCTTTAACTCCATCTAATGCAGCCTGAACTTCTATTGCAGTAGCAGCTCCACCTGCACCTACAATTGTCATCTTCTTTCCTACAACATCAAATCCTCTTTCTTTAAGAGATCTCATGTACCCTATTCCATCAGTAATAGTTCCTGTTAATACTCCATTGTCATTAATTACTGTATTAACTGCTCCTGTCATTTCTGCTGCTGGAGTAAGCTTATCTAAATATTTGTGTATTACTGTCTTATTTGGCATTGATACATTGCATCCTCTTGCCTGCATAGCTTTTAAACCTTTAACAGCATCTTCTAATCCTTCATTTCCAACTTCAAATGCAAGATATGCATAGTCAAGTCCTAAATATCTGAAAGCTTCGTTATGCATCTTAGGTGAACTAGTATGCTTTATTGGTGTAGCTAATAATCCTATTAATGTAGTATATCCTGAAATACGTTTTTCCATGGTTAAGTTCTCCTTTTTTAATCTTTTATCATAAGTTTTTCAACAACTATCAATATATGCTAATATGTTACAAAATTAAAATTACATTAGAAAAATTTATCCAAAGTACATGTAAAAATATAATTATATCCTAATATTTAAAGCAACATAATAATCAAATACATTGCAGAGATTTCATATATTTGAGGATTTTTCATATTAGCATAAATACAAAGTCCAACTCAACATATAATATATCTTCAATAAAGATAGGCACTATATGTTGAGCTAAATCGTGCAAAATTATAATTATGAAATATCCACATATTTATAAATTGTACATTGTGAATTTTAAAATTACTTGTTAAAAAAATCAATAATAGCGTTAAATATTTAACAGTCTTTATGTTCTAATTATATCTACATTACATTAATTAATCTAATTGTTTTTACATGGTTTATTCATAGCTTAAATCTATAGTTTGGTGTAAATTTCATATTAATACCTTGTTTTATTTACAGCCAAATACATTTATGCTATAAAACCATCATTTATATTAGTTTTTCCTTTAACAAGGTTATCCTATTCATATATATTTTTATATTTTTCTTCATTTTGGAATCTATGTAGTAAAAAAAATCCAGCCCTAAATTTATTTTATCTAAGGCTGAATTTTTTATTTAAATTTATCTATATTAATTTTGATTGCTAAACAAACAAGCCAAGTCTGTTTAATGTTTCAATAGTAAGATTTCTTCCTTCTGTAGTTCCTTCTATTATTCTTCTTGCTCTGACACTGTCTCCAATGTTCATAATTTCAACATCTGAACCCTTAAATGCTTCTTCTAATTGTGGTAATAATGGTGCAGTACCTCTCATACCAAGACATACAAATCCAAAGTCAAAATCTATTTCTTCATTGTTTCCATCAACTTCAACCAAGAAACTATTGTCCTTAACTTCAAGTAATGATGTACTTGTCATTTGTCTTACATTCTTTTCTTTAAGCATAGCCATATTCTGAATTTTAGTAACTACATCTAAATCTCTTCCTATAACAGGCAGTCTTTCAATTATTGTTACATCTGCACCCTTTTCAGTAAAGAACTCAACAACATCTAATCCAACAGCTCCACCACCGACAACTGCTATCTTCTTGCCTTCAACGTCCATATCTTTAAACTTATTGATTTCTTCTATAAGACCAAAAATTGAACGTACTTTTGAATCTTTTTTGTCAATTCTATCTAAAAGTCCATTTATTGGTGGTAATAATGGAACTGACCCTGTAGCATTTACAATTATATCTGGTTTTAAATTATTTACAGCATCAACTGTAGCTTCTGTTCCTGTAAATATGATAAGGTTCTTTAAATTCTCTGCTCTGTCTATTAAATAATCTGGGAAATCATTAATTCTGTCCTTAGCTGGAAGTTTTGCTATTTCTCTAGCTAATCCACCAAGATATGATTTCTTTTCAAATAAGAATGTAGTACATCCTGCTTCTGCTGCTGTACATGCTGCTTCAAGTCCTGCTGTACCTCCACCTATAACTACAACATTAGTGTGTTTGTTAACTTTTCTTCCTTCAAGTGTATTTTCATATATAACATCAGGATTTATTGTACATCTTATAGGTCTGTTTAATCCGATTCTATGTCCAGCACATCCAATATTACATGAAATACATTTTCTTAATTTATTTTCTTCTCCGTTTTGAACTTTTTCAACCCAGTTTGGTTCAGCTATAAGACCTCTTCCTATTCCAATTAAGTCTGCTTTTCCTTCTGATAATATATCTTCAGCAACTTGAGGATTTCTTATATTACCAGTTGTTATTGTCGGCTTATTAAATTTATCTCTAACAGCCTTAGACATATAAGCTCTCCATCCATCTTCTAAATAGTTGGCATCTATCTGGTAGTATAAAGAATCATTTAATGCTGCTGATACATTGTATATATCAACTTCTGAATCTAAAAATTCTAAATATTCTAAAGTGTCTTCTAATTTGTTTCCGCCTTCTAATAATTCGTCTGCACTTATTCTTATCATTATTGGGAACATAGGTCCAACCTGTGCTCTTACCTTTTCAATAACTAATCTTGCAAATCTAGTTCTGTTTTCTATGTTTCCACCAAATTCATCAGTTCTCTTATTGAAAATTGGTGATAAGAACTGGCTTATTAAATATGAGTGTCCCATATGTATTTCAACAGCATCAAATCCTGCCATTTGAGCTCTTCTTGCTGCATCTGCATATTTATCTGCAATTTCATATATTTCTTCTTTAGTTAAAGGTCTTGGAATAGCTCCACCTTTTTTAGATGGCACATCTGAAGATGATGCTGGCTGCATTCCAATTCTTCCTGATACTGCTGATGCTCCTGAATGATTGATTTGCACTGATACACATGCTCCATATTTATGTAATCTTTCAGTAAATTTATATAGACCTGGAATAAAGCAGTCATGATTTAATCTAAGCTGAGTTGTTCCATTAGATCCAAGAGGAAAATCAACACATACATTTTCTAAAATTATCAGTCCTGTTCCACCTTTTGCTCTTTGTTCATAATACTTAATATGTTCTTCTGTTATTTCTCCATTTTCTCCTCCAAAATTACTTCCCATCGGAGGCATAACAACTCTATTTTTTATAGTCATGTTTTTTACTGTTAATGGAGTAAAAATTCTATTATATCTTTTCATATTCTTCTTCTCCCATACATATATAAAGTTTTTTAATCATTAACAAAAGTATTTCCTCATTAAACATTGTAACTATAATACTCAGTACTATTTTTCAAACTAAAATACT
>NZ_CAKVKB010000102.1 GCF_934754915.1 uncultured Clostridium sp. | reverse complement strand
TTTTGTAAGTACAATATTATCTGTGAATGGATTAATAACGAGTGCATCAAAGGCTTCACCATTATTAAGTCCTCCTAAATGAGTATCAAGATCAGCAGCCATTAGTATAGATTTTCTCTCTTCATCTTCAGCGTTCCAGCCATCTAATGTTTCAATATCTTCCTGTGATGTAAAGAGTGGAACAATATTAGCCTGATCACCATTATCTTCACTTGATAACATTCTAATCGCAAGATCTGCATCTGATCTAGCAATGTATGTATTACCATCTTCTACTACTAAATCTTCTTTTCTTACCATAATAGGTAATGCGAATAAAGCATCATTAAATGCTTCCATCATATGATTAAAGATTTCTGCTTTCTTATCATCATCTTCAGTATTCTGGAAAATCTTCCAAATTTCTTTAATAAAGATATTTGCAGGAGTGAAGTTACCTAAATCTTCTGTATGGTTTAAACCATTACATAAACGTTTAGAAATCTGTACTAATTCTTCTCTTGTAAGAATATAGTCATCACTAAATGGGTTAATCACAATACCATCAATTTGATTACCATCAGCAAGTGTAAGTTCTTTTGCTAGGAAAGCATAGTTGACTTCTACTGCTTCTACTTTTCTTCCTGGCATTGATGTTTCAGGTTTTGCAAGACTGCTTTTTAATTCTTTTAATGAAGTATAAACAGAAATAAAATTCTTACTTCCATCCTGTGGTGAGATAGTAAAGAATGAATGATCATATTCTAAATTTTCACCGCTTTCTGGTAGATTCATATAACCATAATAATGTGATTCTGTTAGGTTCTTAAGGAATGCTTTGTAGGCTACTTCTTTGTCACCCTGAGCTTTTTTCCATGCATCAAGGGAGTCAGTCCATCTTGATGTAGTAAATGCTTGAGCATCGTTTAAAGGTTTGTAATTCAACTTGTTTTCCTCCTTAGTTGATAGTTTCTTTATTATAAAACATTTCATCTAACATGTCTTTAGAAAACCCTAGATGATCTGTAAAAGGATTAATGAGAATACCACAAAATGCATCACTAGAAAAGAGTACATCCTTGTATGATTCAAATGATTGACATGTAATAATCATTTCCATATCTGGTTCATCATGTGTCATATCTACTCTTTTTACATCTTCTAATCCAGTAAATAAACTAATATAGAGTTTATTAGGATCAGCATGAGAACACATAAGTGGTTTGATATAAATATCAGCACCTGTGTGCAAAGCAAGTTCTCCTGTCTTATTTGTATATAAGTCTTTCTTATTTACAAGTACAGGGCAAGCAAAGACCCCATCCTCCATAAGGTCTTCTACACTTTCTTTTAATAACTCTTTTACATGAGGATCTTTACCATTAGAATGATAGATCTTCATATTCTTTCTAAACTTTAAATTAGCTGGCACAAGACTTGGTAAGTCTTTATGATGATTAATACCTGTTGTTGTATTGTGTCCTATACTATTTAATAGTTTCTCATTCGCAATAAGCTTTTGTGAGAAAGGATTAATCACTAAACCATTCAACCCTTCTGTACGCATATATATCTCTTCTAAGAGGCGTTTATAAGAAGCTACCATTACTTCTACCTGGTAACCTGATTGTGGTTCAGGAAGATCTATATAGTCTGTAATCTCCTTTATATTTGTGAAAGCAGGTAAATAGGATTGTTGTTGTTCATTAGATACAGAAATGATTTCATAATCGGAATTATCATTGTTTAATGGTCTTTGAACCATTACAAGATAATCTGAATGAGATATCAAATAATGAAAACGTTCTGTAATATCTGTATTGATATCATAATCTTGAAGCCAAAGATTAAAGAGGTTATTCCATTCTTTACCATCAGGATAATGTTGTGGTGATACAATACTTAAACCATTATAATCCATAAAAAAACCTCCTTCCTTCTCTATTGTAACATGATAGATGTGATAAGAGGTTTTTAATCTTTAATTATTTTATTAAATCGAGCACTTTTAGAAGATTTTCTTTGATACATAATAAGTGTGATTGGTTCATATCACTAATATCTACTAAATCAGGTACACCAATGACATCAATACCTGCAGCATCTGCCGCAATAATACCATTTCTAGAATCTTCTAAAATGAATGTTTCTTCTTTATTTAATCCATAGATTTCTATTGCCTTATTAAATATCTCTGGATTAGGTTTAGCACGAGTGACATGATCACCACATACAAACTTATCAAAGTACTTGTCTAAACCTGCAGACTTTAATGAGAATAGTACATCTGGTTCAAAAGTAGAACTAGTAAGGACCAATGTATAATCATTATCTTTTAGATATGTTAATAATTCATGAGCACCCTTCTTTACTGGCATAGGGTTTGTTTCTAAGTATTTTCTTGTTTCTTTAATCTTATCTTCTCTAAAACGAGTAAAATAATATCTATTACCTGTGATTTTTTCCAACATTTCTTGTGCTGCTAAACCGTTTGAACCAATAGTTTTATAGGCAGCTTCTGGATTAAATGGTTCATTATGACTAGCAAATACCTTTTCCCACATCTTGATTCCTAAAGATTCACTATCAATGAGTAATCCATCCATATCAAATAATACATTCTTCTTATTTTCCAACATTCTATAATTCCTCCATATCAATACTGTATCATTATATAGTGTGATTGGGTATATGTAAAATAATTGTTGATAGCGATTACAGTTTATGCTATAATAAGAGACGAAAAGAAAAGCAGAAAAAAGACTTGAATATTCCCCCATTCAAGTCTTTTTTTATGTTTAATTTACTTTTTTGATGCCTGCATGTATTCTTTTTGACAGTTCTCGACGAATTGGGCAGCCATAGTAGTTGTATAGTGCTCTGTTTCAGCAATGTACTCATCAACATATACATCTGTATGATGACCGAATGAATGTAGGAAACTACTTAACAGCTTAGTCAACTCATTATAGTAGTTAATCCCTTCTTGTTCAGATATCATGCCTGTCATTAAAGAATAGTAAAGGCAGAAGTTAACAGATCCAGAACGATTAGATGTCATAGCATCTATACCATACCAAATAGGATTCTCGTCTATTGTATATGGTCCGTTTTCCATCATAGTATATACTTCTTCTGGATCAAAGGGTATGTGTGCTTCTTCATAAAATTCATCTAATAATTCTATTTGATGATCCCTAGAGAGGGTGCTGTGAGAAACGATTTGATAACTTATTCCTAAACAGTAGGTTTCGAAGCAGTCTAACGCATCGATGGTGTTGAAGAGTTGTTTGTACATACTACTGTCTTTTACATTAATATAAAGTTCATTGAGTTTACGTTTAAATGAATGAAAGTCTGATAGTTTCATAGTTATTTACCCCTTTCCAATAATTATTATACTGATTGATTTATTGATTTCAAGAAATCAAAAAGTGTATAAATTCAAGGGAAAAGAGTTCTGTTCAAGAAACTAATATTGCATCACTATAGCATTAAACTCATAAATGATCATACTTCATAAATAAGAATTACATCCATAATAACACAACTATAAAATTATAGGTTTTTGCGAGAATACGAATAGAAATTATAATACAAGACACCGTTAAGATAAAAAGTGATAAAACAAGAATGCAATTTCACACTATCCTAATGTATCTTACATTCTTATTTTATTATTAGCATAAATAACACAACACTAAAACTTCATCAACGAAAGTTGGAAAAATTTTAATTCAGTTCAAACTACACAACCCTAAAACACTCCGTTTGACTATACATTCCTGCGCCTGGGGGTTTTAATTCAGTTCAAAATTACACAACCCTAAAACAAGAGCGTTAAATGGACGTCATGCTATCAAGTTTTAATTCAGTTCAAAATTACACAACCCTAAAACTCTAGGGTCATGCGTGACATGGTCGGTCGTGTTTTAATTCAGTTCAAAATTACACAACCCTAAAACTATAAAACTTCATATACTCTAAATAGCCTAGTTTTAATTCAGTTCAAAATTACACAACCCTAAAACTTATCTGATAAACAAGTAAATCATCAACATGTTTTAATTCAGTTCAAAATTACACAACCCTAAAACCATCAGGCAGTACAAGCTGTGTTGTCATGTGTTTTAATTCAGTTCAAAATTACACAACCCTAAAACACTGTAGATTTACAGTTATTAGTTAAAAGTGTTTTAATTCAGTTCAAAATTACACAACCCTAAAACTTGTACTGTAGATAGATCTCTAAGTGTTGAGTTTTAATTCAGTTCAAAATTACACAACCCTAAAACTAATCATGAGCGCCATGAATAATTTAGCAAGTTTTAATTCAGTTCAAAATTACACAACCCTAAAACATCAGCGACAGCCATTCTCTTCGTGGCTCAGTTTTAATTCAGTTCAAAATTACACAACCCTAAAACGTATCTGAAGAGATATCGCTTCCTGTCGCAGTTTTAATTCAGTTCAAAATTACACAACCCTAAAACTCAACATTTAATTGTTCAAATGCATTTATAAGTTTTAATTCAGTTCAAAATTACACAACCCTAAAACCTTTTAGCAGCATAACCAATATGATTAGTTGTTTTAATTCAGTTCAAAATTACACAACCCTAAAACGGTACGTGTTCACCTTTTTCAATCAGACATGTTTTAATTCAGTTCAAAATTACACAACCCTAAAACTCAGTCCCTGACATAGTACCTTTGATACCTGTTTTAATTCAGTTCAAAATTACACAACCCTAAAACACGATGTCAAAAAGTTCTGCATCATCAGCAGTTTTAATTCAGTTCAAAATTACACAACCCTAAAACCCGAGCGTTTTGTACTTCATTTTCGCAAGTGTTTTAATTCAGTTCAAAATTACACAACCCTAAAACCCGACATCTTGTAATAATTTCAATACATTAGTTTTAATTCAGTTCAAAATTACACAACCCTAAAACCCTTTAATGCACTTTTGATTATATCTTCCAGTTTTAATTCAGTTCAAAATTACACAACCCTAAAACAGAATGGTAAATCAGACGAATCTATGTCGTGTTTTAATTCAGTTCAAAATTACACAACCCTAAAACTTCGATTGAATCACGTTCAAAGTCAGGGAAGTTTTAATTCAGTTCAAAATTACACAACCCTAAAACTGAGCTATATGGCTATGGCTGGATGGAAGAGTTTTAATTCAGTTCAAAATTACACAACCCTAAAACTCTCCTCCTTTAGACTGCTTCTTGATGATGGTTTTAATTCAGTTCAAAATTACACAACCCTAAAACTGGAACTGCAGTGCGAGTATGGCATGAAGGGTTTTAATTCAGTTCAAAATTACACAACCCTAAAACTCTTTGTATTGTGATATTTTCTGTACATGTGTTTTAATTCAGTTCAAAATTACACAACCCTAAAACTAATACATCAATATATATCAAGAGATGATGGTTTTAATTCAGTTCAAAATTACACAACCCTAAAACAACTGCGTATCAACTAACACTTCATCACCGGTTTTAATTCAGTTCAAAATTACACAACCCTAAAACTCTTTGGTGTTTCTCAACAGCTTGATCATGGTTTTAATTCAGTTCAAAATTACACAACCCTAAAACGACATTGTGCCCCAACCATTGCTAGGCAGTGTTTTAATTCAGTTCAAAATTACACAACCCTAAAACTTCCTAATAAATTGAATCGTCTTCTAAGGAGTTTTAATTCAGTTCAAAATTACACAACCCTAAAACTGATACCTTCTATTGCCCCACGGGTTCTATGTTTTAATTCAGTTCAAAATTACACAACCCTAAAACAAGATGTGATCAAACTGCTTGTCGATGTAAGTTTTAATTCAGTTCAAAATTACACAACCCTAAAACTTTGTAGATGACACTAGGCAGAAATTTAGAGTTTTAATTCAGTTCAAAATTACACAACCCTAAAACCTCAAATTCAAAAAATTAGATAGTATTTTCCGATTTAAAGCTAGGATTCTTTTCAGGATAACGACTCCCTAGTCACTTTGAACCTCTTCTATTTTATCATAATCTTCACATAAATCTTCATCTATTATATATTTTCTGAAAGTAATAAAATCAACTTCCCTACTTTTATTCTCTATAAACAACAAATGAAGATGCTTATAATTCTTATACTTAATCAATTCCACTAATTCTTCATCATCTAAATAATCAAGACAATTATATAGAACTAGCACTGGCTTCTTTACCAACTCAGTGACTAGCTCCACATAATTCATTAGCCTATCATAAAGCTTTTCTTCTGCTTTTCTTGATATCTTTAAAGACACTGCCTTTAAATAGTTTTCAATAGTTAAGTCATTTTTATAGTCAAACTCTAGATTGTAATCTTCTAGTTCATCTTCTAACATGGCACTAAGATCATCAACTAACTTTTGATATCTCATACATTTATCTTCATCAGATATGATACTTTTGCTTATTTGTGCATAGATTTCTTTTAACAGACTCTTGTCATTAAAATCTATTTTATAAAGATCTGTTATCAATAATACATTAGTAGTAATATTCTTCTCTCCATCAATAAACAACAGTTCTGTACTCTTATTCTTATCATATAGGATAGATGACAATAAGCTTAAAATGTGAGCATAAAACTTATGATTCTTAATAATCAAAATAGTATTATCTTGATCATTAAAGTCTATTTCTTCAAATCCCATAATTCTTAGTTTCATAGGACTATCAGCCTTTCTTCACTATCCTCTTTAAGAGTCTGTTTATTACCACAAATATATTCTATTGAAGCGAATTGTTTTTCTGTAATAATTAGAACTTCTACATCTCCAGCACTAGGTTTATTATCTCTAATTCTTTTTACCTGTGCTTTCACAATAGAATTATTCAAAGCCAATTTACAATAAACACTCTCCTGCATCATCACAAATCCATCATTAATAAGCAGTTTTCTAAACAATCTATATTCTTTCTGATCTTTATATGTAAGTGTAGGCAAATCAAAAAATACAATAATCCTCATATATCTATAACTCATATTCAAAAAACTCTAGATAGCTGATATCTTTCTTTTCAATTGCCTTAATCACACTTTTCACATATATAGATATCGCATTAGAAACATACTGATTACTATTCTTTATTCTAACTTTATGATTTAACACATCTACTAATTTAAGCCTCATAGAACCATCAAATATCTCATCACAGTTTTCTCTGACTATTTTATCTACTAATGGTCTAAATGGTTCCATTAAGTCCGATGATAAATTAAATGGATTAAACTCATTACAATGTTTTATTCCTAGCTGTGTTAAATAACCATTTAACACAAGTTCTTTATTAAATTGTGATAACAAAATTGAATATCCATAATTCAAAGATGCATTGATATCACTCTTTGATGTTCTTGTGAAATCCACGCCAAACAAGTCATCAAAATACACTTTAGCTGCATGCCCTTCTCTATTAGTCGAATCAAATAATCTGATCTGATCAACATACTTATATAGTTTCTTTGATCCATCTTCATCGTAGTTCTCTAATAGTTTAGCTTGGTTCTTAATCTTTTCTTTGATTATTGCAGTCCAAACCTCTTTAGCATAATCATAATCCCAGTTTATTTGTTGGCGTACTCTTTTACTAGAATTATGACACCCATAATATGACATTACTTCACCTACAGGATTTCTTTTTTCATCACAAAATACAATTTTAATCTTCCTACTTAGTAACTCGTTTACTAAGTAGGAAGTAATGGCAACAGCAGTACTACTTATAATAAGTATATTTATTTCAGATAAGTGAATCATATGTACTTCATCGCTTCTTACTATTAAATATCCATTCTTATAAGTAAGTTTAGCTCTGCTGTCTATAACTACTGTTCGCCAACTCATAATTTGTATTTTTTAGTGTATATTCCTGTTGGTGACTGAGAGACGAATATTACTTTTTCCAAATCCAAACTCACTTTACTTTTTCTTCCAATTCTATCTCCTATATTAAAATCAGCATATTGAATTTTTCCATTTCTAGGCCCTCTATGCATAATAATCAACATTTGCTTTATGATATTTGCCTTTTCTTCTTTAGAAACAGCGACATAATCCTCATTCATGCTTTCAAATTTTTCTGCAATACCTTGATATGCAGGATATAATGTTTTCATTTTATTTGTTAGTTCAATATATAATTGAATCATCAAAATATCATCTAGTGCATCATAATCTTCTTTGAAAATTGCATTATATATATCCGCAATTAATGCACACTGCTTTTCGTTTAAAACAAGTTGTCTACCATTTACATATTCTGTTGGTGATGTTAATAAATATTCTCCACCATCCATTTCAATCATTTGGTTAACCGGAATATTATCTTTAATAATTCTCACATCACTCAAACTTTCTTTTTCTTCTATATACTTGATTTTTTCATCAATAGAAGCTGCTTTTAAATGTAAAGGAACACCTGATATTTTCTTAACTAATTCAGTTTTCTTTCCTCTTTTTTTCTTTCCTTCTATTGCAACAATAATATATTGCAATCCACTAAATCCACCATATTTGTGAACATCACTACGGTTCTTATTAACTGGTACAACTGCTTTTGTTACACCATTAGAAGAATTTTTATCATTAGAAAGAACAGTCAAATTAAACATCTGTCCACTCTTCTGATCTAATTTAGTTGTACAATAACAATCTTTATAATAGAAACATTTCTTGATTTCATTAATAATATCTGGATTCCAAATAAGCTCACCATCAACTTTATATGGATAGTTCATACTATTAATCACAAAGCCGTCTTTCCATCTCTTTTGATCGTTCTTATTCTTTCTAAACATCTTCATGTATTCAGAATAAACAGCTTTAGAATCATGCATATTAGGATATCTATCACGCATAAATCCACCAATCAATGCCACAATATAAGCATCATGTGCATGATGATAATCATTAATATCTCTGTTCTTATAAATATGATTCTTTACTCTAAATTCATGAGATAAGTTTGCACGAATAGCTGCAACTTTAGTTGTAGAATAGTGATCTTCAATGATTTGAGTTACATTCTTTGTAATCTGTCTTGTTTCTACTAACTGTCTATTAATAAATCTTTCTTCATCTCTTTCTGTATATTCAGTTTTGATTAAAGAATAGAATTTCTTGGGACTAATCAATTCATGATCAAATAACAATTTCCAGAATCCAATCATTTTCACACGAACATCAGAAGGAACAACTAAATCATCTAGTTTTCTCTGATTTTCTTCAGGTATTACAAGAACTCTGTTATCAAAACTATCATCCTTAACAAGAGACTGAGGCACAATATGATCAATCTGATACTTGTCTAATGAATCAATATCTAGTTTTTTACCAGAATACATACATTTACCTAACTGAGTGAAATATAAGAATAAACTATCAGAAGAAATCTTCTTTGTGTTATCAAAACCTTTTAATTCTTCTAACACAGTCTTGTATTCAACTTTTGTTTGTTCATCTAAGTCTTTATACACATTTTCTAGTTTCTTAATCTTAGATTCTGTTCTTTCTTTAGCTTCTTCAGATCTTTCAAATTCGATATAGATATACTTAGGTCTACATTTCATTACTTTAGTAATTTCTTCTACAATTTGTAAAGACTGCCATATACCTCTCTTTAGTGCTGGTGATCCTGCTAGTCTTTCTACTTCATCATAAGTAAATTTACCATCTTCAGGGCAAGAAGCAGCAGCTTCAATCATCTGTGCAT
Source organism: uncultured Clostridium sp. (assembly GCF_934754915.1). Taxonomy (GTDB): domain Bacteria; phylum Bacillota; class Clostridia; order Clostridiales; family Clostridiaceae; genus Clostridium. Next base: position 2,448 of record NZ_CAKVKB010000102.1, on the reverse strand, counting down.
ATCCTAAATCTCTATCATTAATGATTTCCATCAAGTTTAAACGAGACATTTCTAAAACATCTAATACTGTGACACTGCTACCAAATTTATTATCAGCAACAATACCATCAAGTAGTTTCTTTGATAATCTTGACCACTCTTTATACTTTAATTTTAAAATCTGTTTAATCTTGTCATCCGGTAATGCGTATTTTTTCTTTAATCTACGCTTCATAATTTTCTTATCTTCAAATACAGTCAAATCATAGATGATATTTTCGATAAGATTAAAGTTAGACTGATCAATCTTGCCAAAGATGTTTGTGAAATCAATCCATGGAGTTAATGAAGTTGAGAATTGATTTTCTTTCTGGAAACCTTTAATTTCTGCATCTTTACTACAACATTGATTATTCACTAACCAGTTCTTTAATTTCTTTTCAGTAACTGTCTTGTTCTTCATGAAAAGTTCATTATAAATATCATTCTTAACATCTACTTCTAAAAGCTTATCATCAACTCTAATCTTATTTAATTCATTGTATACTTCATATTTAGATACTATAAGTGAATTCTTAGGCAATACCTGTTCATCAGGGAAATATGTACAATAGTTAGTCATACGCTTAATGAACTCTTCTGCAGTTGCATCTACATCTACAATATCCTGATAGTTCCAAGGTAGTATTCTTTGGTTTTCTTTACCTTCTAAACGTTTAATCCATGAGAACTCACTATTTTCATTTAGTGGACCAAAGTAGTAAGGAATTCTAAATGTTAAAATAGATAATAGTTGTTCTCTTTTTTCCTTTAATACTGGATAGTATTTTGCCTGATTATCTATAATCTTAATCATTTCATCAAGCTGCATCTGATAAGGTACAGATCCATTAGTACGTGAATTCTGTTTTAATAAGAAATTTTCTAGTTCAATATCATGCAAAATCTGTTTTGCTTCTGGTGTATCAACCTTTTCAATGCACTTCTTTACATACTTATAAAATTCATCTACAGGCGCTTTAGATGGGTGATTAATATAATTATAATATCCCTTCAATTTCTCATTATCATTTCTGAACATATCAAAATATTTCTTAGGAACATTATTCTTAATACAATCTTTTAATAATTTTAAATCATCATGATGCTTGTTATAACGACTCACCATTGCTTCAGAAATTGACGCATTATCAGTATGTGTTGCTCCCATAATTGTCTGTAACTCAACCCAGCTATAGATATTATGCAAAGAATCAATAAACTCTACATATTCCCCTAAATCATTTTCAACTTCACTAAACTGATCATCATAATTTGAATCAGAAAACTTAAGTTTAATTTCAGAATCCCCTTGCTTAATAGATTCACATAGAATCATCTTAGTAACATTCATTTTGTTTCCAGCTATACCAGTCACTAATTCTTTAAATGCACTCTTATAATCTTTCTCTGGTGCAATTAAAGCCATAACTTCATCAACCTTTGCTTTCTTTGATAATGGCTTCTTTAATATTTCTAATATTGCTAGATTCTTCTTTTCATCGTCCTCATAAGGAATATTGTTGAAATCTGCAAATTGTGTAAATACATCTGACAACTTATCTTCAATATTTGATGCATCCATATTAAATTTCTGACCTTCATATAAGAAGTTTCCTCTATATTTCACGATATGGTGCAATGCTAAATAAATAAGTCTTGGATCAGCTTTTTCAGTTGATTCACACAATGCCTTTCTTAAGTGATAAATAGTAGGATACTTATGATAATAAGTATAATCATTAAAATCTTCATCAATAAACAAGTTATAATTATCCTTATAATCTGCTCCCAAATAATTAGCTTTATCTTCTTCATCTAAAAAAGAAGTGTGCTCTAGTCTAATAAAGAAAGTTGGATCATTCTCTAAAACCATATCTTGCAAAATAGCTCTTAATAATCTAATTCTTTCTCTTCTCTTATTGTATCTTCTACGAGTTGATCTACTAGCTCTTCTATTAGCTGCTGTTTCTGCATTATTAAATAATCTAGATCCCCATAGATGTTTCCCATTTCTTTTCATAAGTCTATGATTCATGTCTACAACGGCCCATCCTACAGACCCTGTTCCTAAATCTAGTCCAATACAATAATCCACAATATTTTGGCTCATACCTTGACATCCTCCTAAAAAGTGATTATGCTAATAGTGTCGAAACAAATAGTTTTGATACAGTTCAAAATAACACAACGAGTTAAAATAAAGCTTATGCTTAAATGTCGGGTTTCCCGATTGTCATTTAGATGACGTATCAAATGCTACTTCGGTAGCATTTTTTATTTGTCTTTTTTTACTATTAACACCTGAATTTATTTACTCCTTTATTATAACTCTTTTAAATAAATATATTAACAGTTACCCCTCCGACAGCGCCTTTTTAGAGGCACTTACTAAATTTTTCTCTATTTTTTGGTGAATTTCTCATTATT
>NZ_CAKVKB010000101.1 GCF_934754915.1 uncultured Clostridium sp. | reverse complement strand
CTTTAATAGCAAAAGCAGATACATTGAAACAGTAATATTCTTAAAATGTTTATATTTGATTACATTTTAAGTAGCAGAAAATATTGCATATATTTTGTTATATATAATTTTATAAATAAAATTAAAGAAATTTTGTAAAAATTTCATCATCCAACAAACAATATACATTGCATTGTATGTTGGAACATATCTATGCAAATAAGGAGGAAATTATATGGAATTAAATGAAAAAGAGAGAAGCAATATTAATTTTTTCAAGACTGTCAGAGTAAGATTATTCTTAGTTTATATGGCTATGATAATTAATGGAATCATTATAGGTGTTGGATTAAAAACAAGCAAATCAGTAACAATAATATCAATAGGTGTTGCAATTGTAATTGGAGGAGGATTGATATTATTTACAACAATAAGCATACTAAAACCTTTAGGAAGGATAAAGGAATTGGCTGACAGAATAAGCAACTTTGATATTTCGCAGGATGTTAAGATAGTCATTAATGATGAATTTGGGGCAATTGGAGAGTCTTTAAATATGGCTCAACACAATTTGAGAGAAATTATAAAATTATGCATAGATAATACAAAAAATGTACTTTTGTTGAATGAAAAGTTATCAACAATAATAAATGAATTAAGTAAGAATTTAGAAGGAACAGAAAAAGATATAGAAAAAATAAATATAACAGCAGAAGAAAATAGCGGCACAGTAGAAGAAATATATGCTTCTATTCAGGAGATATCAGCCAGCATGCAAGAATTATCAGAAAAAGCTGAAAGTGGAAATGATAATTCAGAAAAAATAAAAGAGAGAGCACAATCAGTGTTAAAAAGTAGTAAACATGCTATAAGCAATACTAAAAACATATATCATGAAAAAGAAGAATGTATAAAAGAAGCAATTGAAGAATCAAAAGTTGTTGAAGAAATTAAAGTTATGGCACAAGCTATAGCTGGCATTTCAGAACAGACAAACCTCCTTGCTTTAAATGCAGCCATTGAAGCTGCAAGGGCAGGTGAATCAGGAAAAGGATTTGCAGTAGTTGCAGAAGAAATAAGGAAACTTGCAGAAGAATCTTCGTCATCAGTTGGAACAATACAGGATACAATTGAAAAAGTTAAAACAGCATTTGAAAATCTTTCAAAAAACAGCAGTGAAGTATTAAAGTTTATTGATAATAATGTAAGAGAAAATTTAAATGAATATGGTGAAATAGGAGAACAGTATAGTAAGGATGGAGAATTTGTACATTCAATGTCTAATCAATTATCAAATATGTCAGAAACTGTTACATCTTCAATTGAACAAGTAAATTCAGCAATATCTAATACAGCTAAAAATTCAGAAGAAACAGTAGTAAGTACAAATAATATAAAGAATAATATAGGGAATGTTAATGCTTCTATGAAAAAAGTTCTTGATTCAGTGGAAAAGAGTGTACAAGACTCTAAAAAATTAAATGATATAGTAAATAAATTTGTAATTGGATAATGAAAAAGCTATTGGTTTTATTGCAGCCAATAGCTTTTTTTCTAGGAAATTATATTTTTGAACAGGTTATGGATAACAAAGATCTTTTTATATTAAATCTATACATAAGTTACCACTAGAAGTATTTACATTGATTGTTTTAGACATATCACCATTTTTTAAGGTATTTTTGGAACTGGTTAATTCTCCTGATAAGGTGCTGAAATTTGTATTGTAGTCGCATTCAGAAGGAATTATTAAGCTTATATCGCCAGAAGAAGAAGCCAAAAATGTATTATCAAGCTTATTATTTATACTTATATCCATATCGCCTGAAGATGTTTTTGAAGTAAGTACAGAGAAATTTCCATCACCACTTATTGAACCTGATAGAGATGATAAGTTTGTTTCCATATATGAATTTATAGAGTTTAAATAAATATCACCACTTGAAGATGAACAAGATAGATAATTTACATTACATTTGTCAAAGTAAACATCGCCACTGGCGCTTGAAGCATTTACTGCATTTGCTGAAAGTCCTTTTATATCAATGTCACCACTGCTTGTAGTAATTTTTAGAGTTATTTTATTCAGACAATCAGAAGGCATATTTACAATTATTTCAGCATCATCAGAAATATCCGCAGTAGAGGAGAAAGTCATTCTATTATTGTTTGTAATTAAATTTAATTTGGAAGATGATGATGAAAAACTATTTATTTTTATATTTAAAGTGTTGTTCTTTGAAGTTATGAACTTTAAATTTTGTGAACTCATATTGAAATCTATTTCTGATATCGTGTTATTAATATCATAATCATAAGAAGAATATGAATTAGTGAAATTTAAAAAAGTATCATTAAAATTGAATTTAAAGGAATCTTCATTAAAATTAAATTCATCAGAATAATCTGAAAGATTGTAATTGCTTTGAACAAGTAGAATGCATCCTGAAGCATAAAATACAATAGATAAAATAATTAAAATTAGAATAAAAATTTTCATTTTAATTGGAATAAATTTTCTGCTCATAAAAATCCTCCTTTAGACTTTGGATTTGAAAAATCTAAAGAGCCTTAGAAATAATTTTAAGAAAAACTTACATGAATAGTAAAATATAATTCCCAAAAGTATAGATATACAAATAGAACCAAGAGAAAATAATATTAGCACTGGATATGGGAAATTAGCAATAAACTGAGGGATCTCAGGTGAATTTACAAGGCTTGTAAATGTTCCTCCTATAAGCAATCCTATACTTCCAAACAATATGCTCAAAGCAATGCCCAAAAGTCCCATAAGCATTCCTGCAATACTTGTGAATATTGGAGAAAATATTATAAGACCTAATATTAAAATGCATATTTTTAGAATCTTGTTAACATAAGGAGAAGAATATATACTATTTTCTTCATGTTTTTTGAATTCTGAAGTGTTTTCATCTGTTACAGTAATTGGTTGTATATAAGTTATATTGTTTTGTTGATTATTTAAATTATTTATACTATTTATATCTAATGTGTTATTATTTGAATTTATAGGAGAGCATACGTCTTTTTGATAGTTAAATGCTTCATTATTAAATTCATTATTTTTATATTTAAGACCGATTAAATGAGGATTGCCAAAACTTTCTATAATTTCATCTTCACTTTTTCCTAAAGAAGTTTCAGATAAAATTTTATTTTCATAAAAAGATATTATTTCTTGAAGTTTTAATTCGGGCAGCTCTTTAAGTTCATCCATGAGAATATCAAAAAATTCATGCTGAGTCATCTTAAAACCTCCATAGTAACTTATTTTTAAATTTATTTATTGAATAATTTTCTATAATCTTCGTTTTTTAGTATATGATAATAATTTGAACAAAACAATATATAGAGAGTCAATTTAATTATTTATTAAGTTGTTTAAAAGTAACTTCAGTGTTTGTTAAGAAAAAATTAAAAAATAAAAATATCATTTTTATCCATATCATAGATGTTGTGGATAAAAATGTTAATAACTTTTTGTCAAATAATTACGAATGGCATTATATCAATGATTTGAAGCATGTAAATTTTGTGAATAACATTAGTTTACCTGTGGATAACTCTTGAGATAAGAGATTTCTATGGGTAAAAAAGTATATATTTCAACAATAAAAATAGTAATATATAAAAAAATCTATTAACATATCAATAAAAGAACATAAAATATAAATGATATGACAATTGAAAGCAGATTATATTTTTTCGATTAAATTAACAGGTATGTGGATAAGGGCTGTGGATAATGTGGATAATTTATAATAATTATAAATTTATTTGTAATAAATGATATAATATGATTAGATTGACTAGTAAAATAATTTAGTTACAGAAATTGGAGGGGGTATTGAATGAATACTAATAAAAAAAGTAAGTTTATACCAGAAATAACAGGTGCGTTGAGAAAGCGTGTTGTAGAAGTTCCCCAAATAATAAGGGAGTGCAGTGGAATAAAAATTTTTGGGAAAAGGATAAAATCTTTATTATTTAGTACTGATGTTGCAATAATAAAAAATTCAGATGCAGATGCTATTATAGCAGTATACCCTTTTACACCACAGCCAATAATAACTCAGGCTTTAGTATCAACAGCAGATGTTCCTGTTTTTTGTGGTGTAGGTGGAGGAACTACTCAAGGCAAAAGAGTTGTAAATTTAGCTCTTGATGCAGAATTTAAAGGGGCTATGGGGGTTGTAGTCAATGCACCAACAAGTAATGAAATAATTGAGAAAATAAGAGATACTATTGATATTCCTGTTATAGTCACAGTAATTTCAGAAGATGAGGACATTAAAAAGAGAATAGAAAGTGGAGCAACAATACTTAATGTATCTGGTGGAAAAAATACAGCTAAGATTGTAAGAAACATAAGAAAAATGTATCCAGAGTTTCCTATAATAGCAACAGGAGGTCCAACAGATGAAACAATAAAAGAAACTATTGAGGCTGGAGCAAATGCAATAACGTTTACACCACCTACATCTGCAAGCATAATGGGCGATTTGATGGATGTGTATAGATCAAGATAATTTTAAATTTAATATTTTAATAATTTAAAAGGTATTGAATTAACTTTAAAATGTGGTATCATATTTGTAATAGTTGAATAATATGGTAATATAAATGACCTGGGGTAGAGGTGCTGTGGTAAATAGTAAATATAATGAGTCTGGCAGACTGTGAGTTATATTGAAAGGTGCTATGGCCGAAGAAGTAAGTCAAGCTAAAGCCTGCTTCTGGGGATTCATATAATATGTGGATCACTGTCACGAAAGTGTTGAGCTACAAGGCATATCTTTTAATTGGCAGATGTATTTTTTATAAAATAATGTGCTGAGAAATGTTGTGTAGAAAGAATTAATTAGTATCAGCTCTGCCACTCGTCACAGACATATATCTGTGACTCTTTTTTTTGAAATTAAAAAAGACATTTATAAAAGATTTTATTTCAAAATAAGCAAAAAGCACTACATATATAATGTCAATTGTCAATTCTGCATTGTCAGTTGAAAAGTTTTGGGGGGAACAAAGATGAAATTATTTGGATCGATGAAGGTTGAAGATAACCAATTAAGTATTGGAGGAGTAAAGGCAGTAGATTTAATAAAGGAATATGGAAGTCCTTTATATGTATTTGATGAAGAATTAATAAGAAATTACTGCAAGGATTATAGAAAGTATTTTAAATGTGAAGAAAATAGTAACAGAGTAGCATTTGCAGGGAAGGCATTTCTTACAGTTCAGATATGTAAATTGTTAAAAGAAGAAAATATGTCCTTAGATGTTGTTTCTGGAGGAGAATTATATACTGCATATAAAGCAGGATTTCCACTAGAAAGAGTTATGTTTCATGGAAATAATAAGACATTAGATGAAATAGAGCTTGGAGTTAAGCTTGGAGTTGGAAATTTTGTTGTGGATAATCATTATGAAATGGAAGCTTTAAATAAAATAGCTAAGTCATATGGAAAGGTTCAAAATATATATTTGAGAATAACTCCAGGAATAGATGCTCATACTCATGATTATATTAAAACAGGGCAGATAGATTCTAAATTTGGATTTGCACCAGTAGGTACAGTCATTGAAGATGCAGTTGAAAAGGCTATACAACTTGAAAATATCAACCTTGCTGGAATTCATTGTCATATAGGTTCACAGATTTTTGAATTAGAACCATATGAAGATGCAGTGGAATTTATGCTTGATTTAATAAAAAAAATTGAAAAAAATTACGATTATTTTATAAAAGAAGTAGATTTTGGTGGTGGTTTTGGTATATACTATAGTAAAGGGGACAAACCAAGGACAACTAAAGAGTATTGTGAAACAATAGTTAATAAAGTTGATGAGGTTTGTAAAAGGACAGGTCAGGAAAGACCAATTCTTACCATTGAACCAGGAAGAAGCATTGTGGCTAATTCTGGGACAACCCTTTATACAATAGGAAGTGTTAAGGAAATTCCTGGCGTAAGAACTTATGCGGCCGTTAATGGAGGAATGACTGATAACATTAGACCAGCACTTTATAATGCAGAGTATGAATGCGTTATAGCAAACAGAGTTGAAGGAGATAAAACACAGACTGTTACAGTGGCAGGAAAATGTTGTGAATCTGGAGATATATTATTAGAAAATGTTGAACTTCCAGGAGTATACAGTGGTGATACACTTGCTGTACTTACAACAGGAGCTTATGGTTATTCAATGTCTAATAATTATAACAGAATACCAAAACCAGCTGTTGTTATGGTTAAGGATGGACAAGCTAGACTCGTTTGTAAGAGAGAAACATACGAAGATATAATCAGAAATGATATTTTATAGAATTATGAATAAATTAAAAAATTCTGTATATAATATAGAAATGATAAATGTAAATATGATACATTTATAAATTGATTATATTTTTTAAATAAGCTTTTTATTAATATTCTTTCCCAAGATTATAAATATATAAAGACTGATATGCACTAGTCAATTTGACTAGTGCATATCTTTTTGTGTAAAAAAATTAATAAGTTATAAATATTTTATAATATAAATTATGGTATACTAATTAGTGTATTTTTAATAAAACAGATAAAATATTCTAAGAATATATATTTTCAACTGAAATCTAATATTTAGTATTTTCAATAGAAGTATATAGAATTTGACTGAATGATTTATTTATTGAAGATGTATATTTAAAATAACAAAATTTAGATAAAAATGAGGAGGTTGAATTTTTATGGAAAACGAAGTGAAAAAGGGAAACTTTTTTAAGGATTGGATTGTTCCTATAATATGCGCAATTGCTATTGCATTTGCACTTAATAAGTTTATTTTTATAAATGTTTATATACCAAGTGGATCTATGATTCCTACATTAAATATAGATGATAAACTTATAGTTACAAGAATATGGAATAAAGACAATATAAAAAGAGGCGACATACTTGTATTTACTTCAGATGAGCTTAATGAAACTTTAATAAAAAGGGTAATAGGACTTCCAGGAGATCATATTGAAATCACAGATGGAGTAGTTAAAGTAAATGGTAAAGAGATAGATGAGAGTTATGTTAAAAATAATGAGAACTATAATGGAATATTTGATGTTCCAGAAGGAAAGCTGTTTTTCTTAGGAGATAATAGAGCTGTTTCTTATGATGCGAGATATTGGGAAAATCCATATATAGATAAAGATCATGTTCAAGGAAAAGCTCAGGTAAGATATTATCCAATAAAGGATTTTGGAGTAGTAAGGTAAGTATAATAATAATTGTTTTGGATAGCATTATAAATGTACTTTAATTAAAAAAATCTTGCAAAAATTTCATCATTTATTGTGAATTGTCAATTATATATTGCATATTATAATGAGATTTTACTTGCATAAGAGATTAATTTAGAAGATAATTATAATATTAATTGATTTAAATGTAATTGTCATGGGCAGTTATATAAACCAAATTAAATTAATTGATAAAAGAGGGTTTTTAATATGAACAGTAATTTTATTATTGACAGAATTGAAGGGGATTTTGTTGTGGTAGAAGCTGAAGATGAAAAAATGGTTAATATATTAAAAGACAATATAGTGGGGAGTTTTAAAGAAGGGGATGTTCTTGAAAGAGAAGGAGATTTCTTTAAAGTAAATAGTGAGTTAACGAAAAAACGAAAAGAAGAGATAGAACGCATGACAAAAGACATGTGGAAGTAACTTACAGTAGAAGGGAATGGTGATTAAATGCAGGATAATAATCAAAAAAATAATGGCAAAAAAAATAAAAATAAGTCATATACTATTGTCATTACTTATTTTTTAATTGCATTTGCCTTTATTATGGCATTTAATGTTGCAAAAGATAAGAGTACAACTAAAGAGATTACATATAATCAATTCTTGCAGTTGTTAGAAGAAAAAGAAATTTCCAAGGTGGTCATTACTAGTGATAATTTATTGATAACACCAAGCGCAGATAATGAAGAATATAAAGGAAAAACTTTATATACAGCTAATATTACTGATGATACATTGATTGATAAGCTTCAAGCTGCAAATGTAGATTTTACAGGTAAAAATCCAACTGAGAGTCCAATTTTAAATATACTCATGAGCTGGGTAATTCCAATTGCATTTTTCTTTCTTATGTGGAAATTCCTGTTTTCTAAAATAGGCGGCGGTGGCGGCGTCATGAGCATTGGAAAAAACAATGCTAAGATTTACACAGAAAGTGAAATTAAAGTTACATTTGATGATGTTGCAGGTCAGGAAGAAGCAAAGGAATCTTTAAAAGAAGTAATAGATTTTCTTAACTGTCCTGAAAAATATACAGAAATAGGTGCAAAGCTTCCTAAGGGTGTTCTTCTTGTTGGACCTCCTGGAACAGGTAAAACACTTATTGCAAAGGCTGTTGCTGGTGAAGCAAAAGTTCCATTTTTCTCTTTATCAGGTTCAAGCTTTGTTGAAATGTTTGTTGGTGTTGGTGCATCAAGAGTAAGAGAATTATTCAAGGATGCAGTAGCAAAAGCTCCATGTATAGTATTCATAGATGAAATTGATGCTATAGGTAAGAGCAGAGATAATCAGATGCAGAGCAATGATGAAAGAGAACAGACATTAAATCAGTTATTATCTGAAATGGATGGATTTGATTCATCTAAAGGAGTAGTAATTTTAGGTGCAACTAACAGACCAGAAGTACTTGATAAGGCACTTTTAAGACCAGGAAGATTTGACAGAAGAGTTATAGTTGACAGACCTGAATTTAAGGGAAGAGAAGCTATACTTAAAGTTCATGCTAAGAACATAGTCTTAGGTGATGATGTTGATTTGACAGAAATAGCAAGAAGTACTCCAGGAGCTGTAGGAGCAGATCTTGCAAACATAATAAATGAAGCAGCTTTAAGAGCAGTAAGAAGAAGAAGAAAAGTTGTTCTTCAGGAAGATTTAAGAGAAGCTGTTGAAGTTATAATAGCAGGTAAGGAAAAGAAAGATGCTATACTTTCTGAAAGAGAAAGAGAAATAGTATCATATCATGAGGTAGGTCATGCACTTGTATCTGCTATGCTTAAAAATACAAAGCCAGTTCATAAAATTACTATAGTGCCAAGAATGAAAGGATCTCTTGGATACACTATGCAGATAGAAGATGAAGAAGAAAAGTTCCTTAACACTAAGGATGAAATCATGAACGAAATAAAGATTCTTGTTGGAGGAAGAGCAGCAGAAGAAGAAAAATTCAACCTTATTACAAGTGGAGCTGCTAATGATATAGAGAGAGCTACTCAGATGGCAAGATCTATGGTCTCTATGTATGGTATGAGCGATAGATTTGACATGATGGCTTTAGAATCTATTCAGAATAAATATCTTGATGGAAGATCAGTAAGAAATTGTAGTGAAGAAACATCTGCAATTTTAGATGAAGAAGCATTGAAAATAATAAAAGAAGCCCATAAAGAAGCTAGAAAAATTATAAGAGAAAACATGGTTCTTTTAGATAAGATTTCAGCAGTTCTTATAGAAAAAGAAAATATTTTTGGTGATGAATTCATGGAATTAATTTATGAAGAGTATCCTGAAAAGAGAGAAGAAGCTGAAAAGCAGAAAATAGAAAAAGAAAAGAGACTTAAGGAAGTAGAAGAAAGAAGAGCTAAAAGACACGCTTTAGAAGCAGAACTTGAAAAAGAGTTTGACAGGGAATTTAAGTCTGATAAGAAAAATGAAGTTTCAGAAATATCCCTAGAAAAGAGTTCAGATTTAGAAAATGCTGATAAGAAAATTTATGAAGAAGAAGAAATTCCTAATGGATCAGTAAAGAACTCTGAGGTGTCAAATGAAAATGAAGCTTCTGAATCTGAAAAGCTACAGACATCAGGTGAAGCTTCAGATGGAGAGATTAAAGCTTCAGAAAATACTGAAGTTCAAGATGAAATAAAAAATAATGATACTATATAAAATATTGTTTTAGTATTTAATAGGTTTGTGATTTGGAAATGACTTAATCATTTGATTAAGTCATTTCTCTGCCTTAATTTAAAACAGCTTTATTACAGCAGTATATTAGAAAAATGAAGGAGTTGTAAAAATGAGCAGACAAATAGATTTCTTAATGGAAGAAAATAAACTTGAAGAAGTACAAGGAATACTTCATGATGAAGTTTTAAAATATTTAGAGAGAAGAAAAGTAGTTACAGGACAGATACTTGAAGCAAGGCAGAAATATATTGAAGAATATAAAGATGATGAAGATCAAGTAATAGATTATTTTGATCATGAAAATTATGTTAAGGAAGAAGCATATAAAACAATAGATAAAAGACTTATGGAGTTTACTAAACTTAAGGAATCGCCATATTTTGGAAAGGTGACATTTAAAGAGGAAGATAGTCTGCCAGAAGATATATACATAGGAAGATATGGATTGACATTGGAAGATGCATATGAACCTTTAATAGTAGACTGGAGAGCACCTATAGCATCACTGTTTTATAAAGGTACAGTAGGTCCATCAAGCTACAATCCACCTTCAGGAGAAATAAAGGCTGATATATTATCAAGAAAGCAGCTTATAATCAAAAAAGGAGAACTTAAAGGAGTATTTGATTCAGCTCTTGATGTTAAGGATGAAATCTTACAGATGGTCCTAACAAGTAATTCATCAGAAAAACTTAAAGATATTGTAATGACTATTCAAAAAGAACAGGATGAAATAATAAGAGAAGATAGAAATAAAATAGTCATTGTCAATGGTGTTGCTGGATCAGGAAAAACTACAATAGCGTTACATAGAATTTCATATCTTCTTTATAATTTCAGAAAACAGTTTGGAGATAAAGTGCTTATTTTTGGGCCTAATGATATATTTATGGATTATATAGCACAGGTTCTTCCTACTTTAGGTGAAAGCGGAGGGATAAAGCAGACCACTTTTGAAAACTTTGCTAAAAAAGAACTTAATTTAGAAAATGCAGATATAAAAAGCTTTGGAAAATATATTGAAGATGCTATGAATAATAATGTTGAAGCATTAGAAGAATATAAATATAAGAGTTCAAAGAAATTTGTACAAATTCTTGATTCTAAAATTGAACAGCTTAAAAAAGAGTATTTTAAAATAAAACCTGTTGAGTTTAATGGTAAAGAAATAGTTTCGGTTGATGAAATAAAGGAATTGTTTGATGTGTATTACAAAGATATGCCTTTATTTAGAAGAAGTGAGAAGATAAGAAGAATACTCACATCTAAAATTAAAGATAAAAGAGACGAAGCTGTTTATGCGATGAATGCTGAATTAAAGAAGAAAATGGAGAACCTTTCTGAAGACGAAGCTGATATTGAAAAGAACAATATAGAATTTTTGAGAAGAATCAAGATAAGAGAAATTGTACGAGAAGTTATAAATTCAAGAAATGATTTAGATAAGTGGCTTAAATTTGAGCCTATAACTGATATATACAAGAGAATAATAAATAATGAAGATATTAATAAGCCATTAGAATCAGAAGAATATATTGAAAATGAATTAAAGCTTGGATATATGGATTTATCAGGAATATTGTATCTTATGGTTAAGCTTGATGGTGCTAAGGTTAAAAATGAAATCAAGCATATAGTAATTGATGAAGCACAAGATTATAGTTATATGCAGTTTAAAATAATTAAAGAAATGACACAATGCAAAAGCTATACTATAGTAGGTGATTCTAATCAAAGACTTATATCTACAGAAGATGAACCAGCAATGCTTCACCTTGATGAAATTTTTGCAGATATAAAGACTGAAATAAAGCATTATGACTTGAGTAAAAGTTACAGATCTACTCAGGAAATTATGGAGTATGCTAATAAATTCTTAAATGAAGAACGTATTGTACCTTTAGTGAGAAAAGGAGAGCCTGTTATTGAAGAAGAATATGATGCTAAAGAAGATTGTATAGAAACAATTTCATCTCTTATTGAAGATTATGAAGAAGATGGATATGAAAATATAGCAGTAATATTCAATAGTACTAATGATCTTGAAGAATTTGCTCCTCTTTTAAAAGAAAAGATGGGAATACAGAAAATTGACAATGAAGAAATTCTTTATAAGGGTGGAAGAGTTCTTATTCCTGCATATCTTGCAAAAGGATTGGAATTTGATGGTGTTATAGTTGTTGAAGATGAGGATGTTCAGCCTTTGGTAAAATATATAATGTGCACAAGAGCTCTTCATAGACTTTCAATAATAAAGAAGAATTAAATAAAAAATGCGAAAATAATAGACGTCTAAATTTTTTAGGCGTTTATTATTTTGTATTCATAAATGATGCAATGAAAAATAAAATCTATTCAATATGTATAAAATTAAAGCTTTCATTATGCATTGCAAATTATCAATTATACATTGTCAATTAAA
>NZ_CAKVKB010000100.1 GCF_934754915.1 uncultured Clostridium sp. | reverse complement strand
AATACTCAGTACTATTTTTCAAACTAAAATACTAAACATTATAATTTATATATTACAAAATTAATATTACATCTGAAATTTATCTCATATTATAATATGTTTTAATAATAAAACTACATAACACTCAAAGAAATCTTGAAAAGATTTCATCATCCATTGTTAATTATACATTGCAATATATAGTTTAATTTTTATGATACTTCCTTATTTCTTTAAATTCATTTTTTTACATCTATGTATCTATTTTAATATGGCGTAATTTATTAATCCAATTCATATTTTTAGAATTATCTATAGATTTAATCTATAAATAATGATAATATATTATCTTGTGCGATATATTTCGACATATATTTTCTTGTATTTATGTTAATACTTTAATAATAGAAAGTATTTTTACTATATCAATTACTTTTTATTACAATCTCTAATTGTGTATGTTTCATAATGTAATGTAGTAAATATCCATTCAAAATATATAGTATTTATTTGTTTTAAATAATTATATATGCTGCAAAATCGAAATCACATTAGAAATTTATTTAAGGTATATAAAAATAAAAATCAAAGGAATCTTAGAAAGATTTCATCCTACATTGTCAATTGTCCATTGTCAATTGTCAATTGAAATAAACAATGAAAGGATTAAATGCATATGAATTTAAATCATCTCAATTATTTTAGAGTTTTAGCTAAAGTTGAACATTATACTCAGGCTGCATCAATACTTTCAATAACACAGCCCAGTCTAAGCAATGCCATTGCAAATTTAGAAAATGAATTGGATACTTATCTTTTTGAAAAACAGGGACGAAATATAAAATTAACAAAGTCCGGAAAATTCTTTTTGAAATATGTTGATGAAGCTCTTAATCAACTTGAAATTGGAGAAACTAAATTAAAAAACCTTCTTGACCCTTCAAAAGGAAAAGTAGATCTGGCTTTTATCTATACTTTAGGTGCAGAATTTATTCCAAATACCATCAATGATTTTTTCAAAGATGATGCACATAAAAACATAACATTTACTTTTGGGCAGGACAACACTACAAATATAATAAATGGTCTGAAAGAAGAAAAATACGACTTAGGATTCTGCTCTTTTGTTGAAAATGAAGCAGATATAGACTTCTTTCCTTTAATAAAACAGGAATTAGTTTTAGTAGTTTCAAAGAATCACCCCTTAGCATGTAAAGATACAGTAACCCTTAAAGAAACTGAAAAATATCCATTTGTATATTTTAATAAGGAAAGCGGTATACGTCCTATAATTGATAATATATTTTCACAGGCAGGCATAAAACCAAATATAATTTGTGAAGTTGAAGAAGATACAGCTGTTGCTGGACTTGTATCCATCAATTATGGTATTGCAATTCTTCCTAATATATCACTTTTAAAAAATTTTGATGTAAAAACAATTCATATATCTGATATAGAATATGAACGTTGTATCTATATGGCATCATTAAAAAACCGATATTCAATTCCTTCAGTAAAGGTATTTAAACAGTTTGTTATTGATAATAATCTTAAGTAATTTAAAAATTGAAAATTTTATCCTTAATTATCAATTGTCAATCTTATAAAAATCACTTCTTGTAGGAATTTTCTCATTATTGTCCACTGTCAATTGTGGATATTTCATAATTATAATTTTATATGATTTAGTTCAAGATATAGTGTCTACAGTTATTTGAGATATACTATATGTTAAGTTGAGTTTTGTATTTACACTAATATGAAAAATCCTCAATTATAAAAAAATACAGCCCTTCATAAATCATTATGATAAGCTGTATTTCTCTTTTCATCATTAAATATTTACTATTTTTTTGACATTTTCAATAACATCATCTATAGTGCTGTCATTTACAACTATTTTATCTGCTGCTTTTTTATATAATTCATATCTTTCTTTATATAAAACCAACACTTTTTCTTTGCCATCCTTAAGAAGAGGACGTTTTGAAACATCAACATCTCCAATAATCTTCTCTACTGGCCTGTCTAAAAATATTATTATAGAATCATTTTTTAATATATCTACATTTTCTTTTCTTTTTATAACACCGCCGCCTGTAGATATAAGAACATTTTCTTTTTTTATAAGGTCTCTGCATGCCTCAGTTTCAGCATCTCTAAAATTATCTTCACCTTTTTCAAATAGCTCCGCAACTGTTTTTCCAGTTGATTCTTGTATGTAATCATCCATATCATAAAATTTTAAGTTTAGCTGCTCACTCAAAATTCTTCCTATGGTAGTCTTTCCACATCCAGGCATACCTATTAGTATTATTTTCTTTTTCAAAATTATCACCCCAAACTGTTTTCAGTTGAAAAATCAGATTCATATTTCTCGGGAAATATCCTCCATTATATAACTATCAACTTTTTCCTATTGAAACTGCTCATTTATACATTCATAAACTTTTTCAAGAACATCATTTCCAATATTCATTTCCTGCCATATTTCTTCAGCCTTAACAGCTTGACCAACAAGCATTTCAAGACCTCCGCAGATTTTTTTATTAAGTTTCTGTCCAATCTGTAAGAATTCAGTCATTCTAGGATTATAAATAATATCTATCAATGTATTAAAGTTATTTACTATTTCTTCATCTACAAGACTCACTCCTGATTTAGGATACATTCCAACTGGAGTTGTATTTACTAATATTTCACCTTTAATATTTTTTATCTTTTCATAAGTGGTATATTCAACTCTTGCATCATTATAATCTGATTTAGATTTTTCATTTCTTGAAACAAGATACAATTTTTTTATTCCTTTATCCAAAAGATATGTAACAACTGCTTTAGAAGCTCCTCCTGTTCCAAGTACCATAGCTGTTTCATCTTTTACCTTGACATCATTTCTGTCTATTATTGTTCCAAATCCAAAATAATCAGTATTATATCCAGATAATTTTCCATCCTTAAGATAAATTGTATTCACTGCACCTATCTTTTCTGCTTCTTCTGATATAAAATCAAGATATTTCATTATATCCTGTTTGTATGGTATAGTGACATTTGTTCCTTTTATCTTTAATACCTTTAATGAATCACTTACTTTACTTAAGTCTTCCTTATCTACTTCAAATATTTTATATGCACCTTTAATATTCAATAATTCAAAAATTTTCTCATGTATTTCTGGTGATATACTATGAGGAAGCTTTTCTCCTAAAACTCCATAAAAATCCATGTTACTACCCCACCTTTCAAATTACCAATCAGCATATGTTATTCTCATTATAAAGATACTGAAAACATATGCTTTAATTCATATGATTGATAATTATAAATTCTGCTTATTGCTTAAATTAAAAATTAAATTAGATTTTTCTTATATCCTCCAAGAAGTTTAAAATATGTGCTGTTCTGTTTTATCAGATCCAAAGCAGTTATAACTTCAGGGCTATCAATATTTCCATCAAAATCAACATACAAGAAATAATTCCATGTTCCTTCTTCCATTGGTCTTGATTCTATCTTGATCATATTTATATTATTTTCTGCAAAATGACTTATTAATTTATATAAAGTTCCTGCTTTATCATCAATTGAAAAAACAACGCTGACTTTATCACATGTTTCATCTGATTCTAAGTTCTTTGAGATTATTATAAATCTTGTTGTATTTTGACTCTGGTTATTTATGTTTTCCTTTATTACATCAAGATTATAAATTTCAGCTGCTCTTTTACTTGCTATTGCAACTTTTGATTTTTCCTTAAGATCACTAACAAGTTTTGCACTCACTGATGTACTATGAAACGGTATAAGCTTCCATTCAGGATGACACTTTAAAAATTCTGTGCTTTGTGCAAATGGCTGTGGATGTGAATAAACTTCTTTTACATCATCTAAAGTAGTCCCTTTAATTCCAACAATGTTCTGTTCAACTCTTACACACTGTTCTCCCACAATATAAAAATCATATTTATATAAAAGATCATAAACTTGTGCAATTGCACCTGTTGAAGAATTTTCAATAGGTACTACTCCATAATCTATTTCATCATTTTTTACTGCCATAAATACATCTTCAAATTCATCATAAGCTTTTGGATTCTTAACATCTCCAAAAAATTTCATCATTCCCTCTTCTGTAAATGAACCTGAAACTCCAAAAAAGCCTACCTTTTTATCTGGATCATATTTCTTTGTTTTCTTTCTCTTTGTTTTCTTTACTTCTTCAATACTGCCATTCTTTTCTGCTTCTTGAAATTTTCTGTTCTGAAGATGTCTAGAAACTTCCATTAGATATGTATAGAATTCCTTTAATTCTTCAGTATAATCCTTGTTCTTTAAATATCCTGCATTTTTTTCAATAACCTGTTCTTCTCTATCTCTATGAAATATTGGAAGTCCGTTATCAATCTTATATTTTGCTACATTAAGAACTACATCCATTCTTTCTTCAAATAACCTTGTAATCTCTCTGTCTATCTCATCAATTCGAACTCTATAGTCATCTAAATCTGCCATTTTGCTTTTTTCTCTCCTTTTACTTATTCTTTATAAAACCAAATCTAAAATTCCAATTGCTGCAGCTGCCTCAATAACTGGCACAGCTCTTTGAACTATACATGGATCATGTCTTCCTTCAATTATGAGCTCAGCATTTTTCTTTTCTGATATATCAATAGTTCTCTGTTTTTTAGCTATTGATGGTGTTGGCTTTATTCCTACCTTAAACAATATAGGCATTCCATTTGTTATTCCTCCTGTAATACCGCCATTATTATTTGTGTAAGTCTTTACCTTATCACCTTCATAATAATATTCATCATTACATTCTGAACCTCTTAATTCACTCATTTCAAATCCTTTTCCAAATTCAATTCCCTTTACTGCTGGAACTGAAAACATCAAATGAGCTAAAGTTGATTCAACTGAATCAAAAAATGGATTTCCTATTCCTGCATCTATTCCTATTACTGCACATTCTATTGTACCTCCAACAGAATCGCAGTCATTTCTTGCTTCAAGAACAGTATTTCTCATGTCCTGTTCTTTTTCAGAGCATAATAATGGAAGCTCATTTACTTTTAAACTGTCTAAAAGTTCTTTTGTAAGTTCTGTTTCTGCAAAACTTTTATCATATACTTTTCCTATGCTCTTTACATGAGCTCCAATAGTAATTCCTCTTTCTTGAAGAACCTGTTTACATACTGCTCCTGCAAATACTAAAGGTGCTGTTATTCTTCCTGAAAAATGTCCTCCCCCTCTGTAATCATTAAATCCGCCATATCTTATAAATCCAGGATAATCAGCATGGCCAGGTCTCATCAAATCTTTTAATTTTCCATAATCCTTTGAATGCTGGTCACTATTTCTTATAACTGCACACAAAGGTGTACCTGTAGTTTTTCCTTCAAAGAATCCACTCAATATCTCTGGTTTATCTCCTTCTTTTCTTGCAGTAGAGAGTTTGCTCTTCCCTGGAGCTCTTCTTGCCATTTCCTTCAAAACTTCTTCCATATCTATTTCAATCCCAGATGGAAGTCCATCAATTGTAATTCCTATTCCTGCTCCATGAGATTCTCCAAATATAGATACTTTTAATTTATTTCCCCACATTCCACTCATCAAATACACCTCCTAGATTCTTAAAGTCTTTCCAGAATTCTGGATAAGATTTCGAAACACATTCATAATCTTCTATTATTATAGGTTCTTCACATACTGTTGATGCAATTGCAAGTGTCATTGCTATTCTATGGTCTTTATGACTCCAT
Organism: uncultured Clostridium sp.; assembly: GCF_934754915.1. Classification (GTDB taxonomy): domain Bacteria; phylum Bacillota; class Clostridia; order Clostridiales; family Clostridiaceae; genus Clostridium. The sequence continues at coordinate 7,006 of NZ_CAKVKB010000100.1, read as the reverse complement.
ACTGTACATCCTCCCTTAAGTTTTGAAACACCTTCTATTATAAGTCCATCTTCTTTTTCAGTTATTTTTGCTCCAAGTTTGTTAAGTTCTGATGTAACGGCTGCTAGTCTGTCACATTCCTTTATTCTAAGTCTTCCTGAATTAATTATTTCAGTAGTTCCATCACATAATGCAGCTGCAAGTGAAACAACTGGAATAATATCTGGACATTGAGAACCATCTACTACTGTGGACTTTAATTGTCCCTCTACAGTTCCAATAAGTCCTGCATTTTTTTCTTCAATCTTAACTCCCATTCTTTGAAGAATATCAATTACTTCCTTATCTCCTTGAAGTGAATCGAGTTTAAGATCATTTACAACAACTTCATTAGAAAGAGCATCACCACAAAGGAAAAATGCAGCCTGTGAATAATCACCTTCAACTCTATAATCTCTAGCTGTATATGTTTGATTTCCTTTAATTATAAACTCTTCATAATTATTATTTATTATTTCAACACCAAAATCCTTAATAGCACTTAAAGTCAAATCTATATATCCCTTTGATTCCATTTCTGTAGTTATTACTATTTTAGAATCACCTTCTAAAAGAGGAAGTGTAAATAATAGACCTGTTATGAACTGTGAGCTTATATTTCCTTTTACCTTAAACTCTCCAGCTTTCAACTTTCCTTCTGTCTTTAAATCAAGAATTCCTTCCTTATATGAATATTTTATTCCCTGTTCATCAAAAATTTCATAATATGTGTTTAAAGGTCTTTTTCCTAGATTTCCCCTGCCTACAAATCTGTTAACTCCTTCAAATAAGGCTGCTATAGGCACCAAAAATCTAAGAGTAGAACCTGATTCATTACAGTCTATAGTCCTTTCTGAATCTATATTATCATTTACTTTATTGTCTGGTGACTTTACACCTATAACCTCAAGATAATCGTCTTTTTTAGTTATAACAGCTCCTAATGATTTCATAGCTTCTATTGTAGCTATTATGTCATCAGAATAATCTATATTAGTCACTTTACATACCCCGTCACTAAGTGCTGCACATATTACTGCTCTATGTGCCATACTCTTTGATGGTGGTATTTTTACATCTCCCTTTAATTTGCCAGGATAAACTTTATAATTGCCCATTGCTGCACCTCACCTATTCAAAAAATTTCACATTAGTTTTTTCCAAAAATGATTTTCCTATAGATTCAAGTAATACAACCTTTAGGACATTATCAATGTTTTTCTTATCTAATGATATTGTTTCAATAATTTTTGATTTTTCATCAATCTGAACTTCATATGGAAGACCATACTGAATCAATATTTCCTTTATATCTTCAGCAACACCTTTTTCAGTCAGTCCCTTTTCTTCTGAAATCCTGCTTATGAGATACATTCCTATTGCAACAGCCTCACCATGACTGAACTTTTTATAATTGTAATATGCTTCAATTGCATGGCCTAAAGTATGTCCAAAATTCAATAGCATTCTTTCGCCTGTATCTCTTTCATCATTTTCCACAACACATTTTTTAATATAGCAGCATTTGTGGATTATTTTTTCTATGTTGTTCATAACTTCTTCTTTTGTCTTTAAACTCTTTAAGAAATAGAAAAATTCTCTATCCTTTATACATCCATATTTAATGACTTCAGCTAATCCATCTCTATAAAATCTATCATCTAAAGTTTCCAATACATCTGGATCTATTAATACAAGCTTTGGATGATAAAAACTTCCAACAAGATTTTTTCCTTTATCTAAATCTACTGCAACTTTTCCACCAACACTGCTGTCTACCTGTGCAAGAATAGATGTAGGTATCTGTACAAAAGCAACCCCTCTTAAAAAAGTAGATGCTGCAAATCCTCCTAAATCTCCAATAACTCCTCCTCCAAGAGTTATTACAAGATCACTTCTTGTAAGTTTGAAATCTAGAAATTCATTATATACAGAAGGAAGTGTATTGAAAGATTTAGTTTCTTCACCTGGTTCCAAAGCCATTAATCTGACATCATATCCTTCATTAATTAAATTGTTTTTAACTTTATCTCCATAATGTAAATTTACATTCTTATCTGTCAGTATAAATATCTTTTTACCTTTAAATACTTTCTTTATTTCAGTTCCGACTTCGTTAAGTAATCCTCTTTTTATCTTTATAGGATAACTTCTTTCACCTAAATCAACTATTAAATCTTCCATAATACACTCTCCTCCTGATTATATTCTTCAATTAACAATGTACAATTGACAATGTACAATGAATGATAAAATCCCTGCAAGATTTCTTTGATTATTTATTTTTATTATTAGAACATATATATTTCAAAAAACATATGCTGCAACAAAATTACTATAAAAATGTATAATCTAAAATTAAATTTATACTTTTAATTTTATATACTGCTGCAGCATATATGTATTGCAATTAACAGTTACTACCAATCATTTAAATTTCTCTTCCAACTGCAGCTGCAATAGGTTTAAGTTCTTCCATTAATTTAGCAAATTTCTTTGGTTTGATTGATTGTGGTCCATCACATAATGCATTAGCAGGATCATTATGAACTTCTATTATAAGACCATCAGCACCAACTGCTACTGCTGCTTTTGCTAAAGGTTCAACCATCCAGTACTTTCCTGTAGCATGACTTGGATCAATAATTACAGGAAGATGGCTTAATTTTTTAACTGCTGGAACAGCACTTAAATCTAATGTATTTCTTGTGTAATTTTCAAATGTTCTTATACCTCTTTCACAAAGTATTACATTCTCATTTCCACCAGCCATAATGTATTCAGCTGACATTAACCACTCTTCTATTGTAGCAGATAAACCTCTTTTTAGAAGTATTGGCTTATTAGTTTTTCCAAGTTCTTTCAATAAATCGAAGTTCTGCATGTTTCTTGCTCCAACCTGAATAACATCTACATTTTCAACAAATGTTTCAATATCATATGGAGACATTAATTCTGTAACTATTGGAAGTCCTGTTTTTTCTTTTGCTTTCTTTAATAATTCAAGTCCTTCGTATTTTAATCCTTGGAATGCATATGGTGAAGTTCTTGGTTTGAATGCTCCTCCTCTTAAGAAGTTTGCACCTAATTCTTTAACTTCTTCTGCAATTTTTACTATCTGCTTTTCACTTTCAACAGAACAAGGACCTGCTATTACTGCAATTTTCTTTCCTCCAATCTTTACTCCATTAACATCAACTATTGTATCTTCTGGATGAAACATTCTATTTGCCTTCTTGAATGGTTCTTGTACATGCATTACGCTTTCAACAATTCCACTTGCTTCAATGCTTGATGGATCAATTTGTGTTGTATCTCCAACTAATCCTAATATGCTTTTTTCAGTTCCTATTACAGGACTTACTTTTAATCCTTTTGCCTCAATTTGCTTTGTTAACTTTTCAATTTGTTCCTTTGTTGCTTTTTTCTTTAATACTACTATCATGTGTAGCCTCCTGATTTTTTCTACATCTTTCATCATTTGGGCTTCTATAACTTTAAAATAAAATAGAGCCCACAATAATGAGCTCTGCATAATTTCATTTTGATTTTCAATTAAAATATAATGGTTCAAACACTCATTAAAGGTATATTATTATTCAGTTTTTTGCAAAAGAAATAGCCAGCGCTAAAATAAAAGCCCCAGAACATAAAATAAAAAAAGCTATAAAATTTTTGCATAACTGTTTTTTTAATATCCTTTTCCATGTTTTTCTCCAATCTTTGTAATGTTTAGTCTTTTTTTCATTATATCAAATCATTATTTTTTGTCAATATATATTAATATTTTTTCACCTTTACTATATATTAAATATCTTTTTATCAACAAAGACACTTATCAATTGACAATAAATACTCAATTGTGCAAATCTTATCAATTATAGTTTTATTACTTATATTTCTTCCAAACACAGCAATATCCACATCTGACCCTTTTTTGTAATTTCCCATAGCCCCGCTTCCAAATAAAACCACTTTTTCTATCTCATCAAAATGTCTAAAAGCTTTATTCATATATTCTATATCTCTATCCAACAATCCATACATAACTTACAATTCTTCTGATAATTTATCATACATCTTTTTTAATTCAGGTAAATAAACTGAATTTATTTCTGTAGCCATTTTAGATGCCAGCTCTTCATCATATGTATAAGTAGTAAGATTTCTATCGGCTAAAGCATCAATCCAAATATGTCCATTATCTATTAAACCAATCTGAAATGCTTGTTTTATAGTTTCTCTAGGGCTCTTTACCATATATACCCCTCACTTTCTAAATAATCTTTTAATACCTTCCATGCAAGCTCAAATGCCATCTCAAAAAACTGTATTATTCCCGCTTTTTCTAACTCATTAGTTATTGTCTGTTCAGAATATTTTTCTAGTAGTTTATATGTTTTTTCAAAATTTTCAAATCGTTGCTTCCATCTTATCTCTTTTAAATAATATTTATATCTTATATTATATCCTACTGATATGTAAAATTTAATCAAATATAAACATCTCAAGTTAAAATTTCATATTCTCGTGAAAGTTCTCTTTGATCTCTTTTTAATTTCTTTTCTAATGTTTTTATCTTTTGTATTTTATAAATAGCCTAATATCCCATACTATAATTTTTTATATATTGCAATATTAAAATCACATCTAAAATTTATCTTAATACCTGCACCTGCAAAAATACCAAAGAAATCTTGAAAATATTTCATCCTTCATTGTCAATTATCCATTGTGCATTGTCAATTGAAATATATCGTGATTGTAATCTTCAATCAGACAGTTTTATCTCAAAATTATTGCAGTCATTTATTATTTAAAGTATAGGTGAAACCAATCTTATAAGTGATTCTTCTATTCTAAGCATGAGGCTTCTGCTATTATATTTTTCTTTTGTCACTTCTTCTGACAATTCCATATCTTTTCTAAATTGATTTTCTCCATCTATTGCTACTCTGTCATCATAAATAAAAGCATTAACTTCAAAGTTCAATTTAAAACTTCTTATGTCCATATTGGCTGTTCCAATGCTCATTACACCACTATCAGATACAATTGTTTTTGCATGAATAAATCCGTTTCTGTACATATATACTTTAACTCCAGCATCAAGAAGTTCTCCGATATATGAACTTGCAGCCCATTTCATGAAAAAGTGATCAGCTTTTCCCGGAATTATAATTCGCACATCCACACCTGAAAATGCTGATATTTTCAAAGCCTCAAGCACTGGTGCATCAGGTACAAAATATGGTGTTTCCAGATATACATTTTTCTTAGCATTATTTATTATCTTTATATATGCATTTTTAATGTATTCTTCCTTATGGTCTGGACCACTCGTTACTATCTGCATGCATACATCTCCATCATTATCTCTGCACTTGTTTGCATATTTTCCATAATCAGTTATTTTTTCTTCAGAAGCATAACACCAGTCCAATAAAAATCTCTCATTTAAATCATCTACTGCATTACCTTTAATTCTTACATGAGTATCTCTCCAGAATCCAAATTCAGGATCTCTATTTATATATTCTTTTCCTACATTAAATCCTCCTACATATCCATAAATACCATCAATAACCACAATTTTTCTATGATTTCTATAATTAATACGCGTATTGACATGTGGAAGAATTCCTGGGAAGAATAAAGAAAATTTTCCTCCAGCTCCTATGTATTTCTTTAACATTTTTTTTGTAAGCATTCTTGAACCCATAGCATCTACAAGCAGCCTTACCTCAAGTCCTTCTTCTGCCTTCTTTGTTAGTTCTTCTATTACTCTTTTTCCTAAAATATCCTTTTTAAAAATATAATATTCAACATGTATGTAACTTTTTGCATTTCTTATATCTTCTATAAGCTGCTTAAACTTATCTTCACCATTGGTATACACATCTACAGAATTATTTACTGTATATTTTGCTCCAGAATTATTAAAATTCATTTTTTGAATATCAGCAAACTTTCCTCCTCCATTATGTTTAGACAAAGCCATAATATCCTGATTACTTGCCATTCTCTTCTTTTCATCAGATATAATCTTATCTTTGAAAATCTTCTGCCTGCTCAAATTCTGTCCAAAAAGCAGATATATTATAAATCCCAGTCCTGGAAGTACAAGTAAAATAAGAAGCCATGCCCATGTAGTTGTAGGATCTTTTCTTTCTATGAATATTAATGAGAATGAAAAGAATATATTCAGTACTACAATTCCAATAGCTATTCCATAAAAAAAGTCCATGTTTTCATCCTTCCCACATTATTATTTTACTAAGATGTAATTAGTATATGTTCATAATATTTATTTTATCATATATCTAAAATTTAAAATAATGCTAAAGATGAACATTTAATAAATATTTTATACAATAAACATTTGAGCAAATTTCATATTTGCTCATTTAATAATATTTTTATTTCTTAGTTGTTGAATTTATTTATTTTTTCCTCTTTCACCCTATACACTAATCAACTAATAAAAAGGTTGCATAAAAAAATTGAAAAATCCTCAATTATATAAAAATAGAACTATGACATTAGAGATTGTAATTACAAAATCTATTATTCCTTTAAAACAAACATAATAGATTTTTTATAGTTTACAATCTCTATGACATAGTCCTATAAATTATTTAAATAATATTGGGAAAGATTAAAATTTATCTGACACATATAAAAATTATTATATCCATACTCCATCTGCTCCAATGCTATAACCATCAACTATTGTATTTACAGCCATAGAACCATCTTCATTTAAGTAATACCATTTTCCCTTATCCTGAACCCAGCCTGTCTTCATTTCACCTGACTGATTTAATAGGTACCATCTGCCTCCAGTATAAATCCATCCTGTTTTCATAGCTCCCATATATCCATCAGAATCTTCATTAAGATAATACCAAGCTCCATTTATATACTGCCATCCTGTCTTCATATCTCCAGACTGGCTTAAATAATACCATCTTTCATTGTCTTTAAT
>NZ_CAKVKB010000099.1 GCF_934754915.1 uncultured Clostridium sp. | reverse complement strand
GTGTTTGCTTCTGTATTTTTTGAAAGTCATAGAGGACTTGTTGTCGGTTCGCTTTATGCTGGTGGAATTCTTATGGCTTTTTTAATGGGAATGCTGTTAAAAAATACATATTTTAAAAAGGATGAGGAACCGTTCATACTTGAAGTACCTGAATATAAAATGCCTACATTTAAATCAGTGTATAAGGCTACAGCAGATAAAGCTGCTGGATTTTTGAAAAAGGCTGGTACAGTTATTTTTGCTATGAGTGTTATAATATGGTTTTTATCAAATTTTAATATTAATGGAATGGTTGAAGAAGTAAATGACAGTGTTTTAGCATGGATTGGAAATATTATTGCTCCAATATTTGCACCTTTAGGATTTGGAAACTGGCAGAGCGCAGTATCATTGCTTTCAGGACTTCTTGCAAAAGAATCTGTTTTAGCTTCAATGGAAATAATATTTTCAGGAGATTTAAATACAGTACTTCCAATGCATTTTTCAAATCTTTCTGCATATTCATTTTTGGTATTTGTGCTTCTTTATACACCATGTATTTCTGTATTAGGAACTATAAAGAAGGAATATGGAGCAAAATTCACTTTAGTATCAGTAATTTTTCAGCTTTTTGTAGCATGGATTGCAGCGTTTATTGTATTTAATATTGGAAGGGTGTTTATACTATAGAAGAGTTGCTCAAATTGTATATTTTGAGTTTATTACTGTTATGTTATGGAGATGATAATGTGATAGAATTGATTATTACTTTAGTAATAGTGATATTTGCAGTATATATAATAGGAAAATCATTAAAGAATTCATCACAAGGAAAATGCAATGGAAATTGTTCAAAATGTAGAACAGAAACCAAATGTCATGAAAAGAGTGATGAAAGATAATAAATATCCATATCATTTTGTTTAAAAAATGATATGGATATAATTTTATATGAGTTTAAAATGTTTAAGTGCATTATATATGCCATCTTTTTCAATATCATCTGTAATGTATGAAACAAAATCAAATAGGATTGGATTGCTGTTGCCCATTGCTACACTGTTTTTTACATATTTAAGCATTGAAAGATCATTTGTACTATCTCCAAATGCATATGTATTTTCATAAGATATATTTAATTCTTTTATCAAAAATTCAATTCCAGAAGCCTTTGAGAATCCTTTTGGAACTATTTCATAAAAATTCACATCCCTATGTATAAAATCAAAGTCGTTTTTGTATATATTATGAAATTTTTGAAAATCACTGTTTTTATTGTACCATATTACAAATTTATCACAATCCATTTCGTTATCATCAAATGTTTTTATAATCTGACCTTTAGCTGGAATATGATTCTCTTTAATTTTTTTTACTTCAGGACCATAAATAAAATCATCATAATAAGTTGCTGTTTTGCTTTCAATTATTCCATCTAATTTGCATTCTCTTATATTTTTTACAAGTTCTTTTGTGAATGTATTATCAAATGTTTTTGAAAATAATTCTTTGTTTTTGAATTCTATATATGTTCCACATCCACACACATATCCATCAAAGTTTAAATCCTTTATTATATCATCTATATTTGAAAAAGCTCTTCCTGTATTTATAAAGAGAAGATGACCATTTTCTCTTGCTTTTTTTAATGCTGCTTTAGTGCTCTTAGGGATAGTATGTGTAGTTTCACTTAAAAGTGTACCATCAATATCAAAAAATAGTATGCTTTTTGCCATTGCTTTTCTCCTTTTTCTAAGTTAAATATGAATATATATTTTGCAATAATGAAAATACATAATAATAATGACAAAATCTTAAAAAGATTTCACTTTTCATTGTTAATTAGAGTATATGTTCAAATAAATATTTATTATTGATATATATTATACAATTCAAAAGGAGTTAAATCAAAGAAGAATTTAATAAAAACCAATATGATAATTTAAAAAACAAATATAAAAAGGACTGTACGAATATATGAAAATACTGGTATAATGTAGTAAACATGATAAAATTAATATGATTAATTTATTAGGAGAGAAAAACATGGAAGCTGGGGCAAGAGTCTATCAAGGAAAAGTGATAGTCACTGATGGTGATGAAAAAGTCACTATAAAATGTGGGAAGAACATAAAGATGAAGATAAATGATATTGATTGTGAGACATTTAAAATATATGAAGTTACATCAAAGGATAAAATAGAGTGTGAATGTGAAAAAACTGAAGGAAAAAGGTTAGTGGATATAGCTTTATCAGAAGATAAAATGAAGGCTTATGTAAAAATATCGTATGTACCTGAAATACAATATAAGCTTAAGGATAGAGAAAGCTTTCTTAATCTTGCTATTGCAGCTGAAAAAGGAAATTCTATAGAGCCACCTTATTTTTTAGCTGATGAATTAAAAAAAGAATTAAATGCTAAAGGTATTGTCTATGGAATAAAAGAAGATAAACTTGAATATGCTGCGCAGGGAACTGGCGAAGAAGTCCTTATTGCAGAAGGAATAGAAGCAGTAGATGATGTACCAGATCAGCTTGAACTTAATTTTACTCCTACTCAAATGGAGCTCCCAGATCCTGAGTCAGATGAAAAAGTTGATTATAAGAATATTTTTAGAATTGCAAATGTATATGCAGGAGATAGAATAGCAGAAATAATTCCTGGTATTCCGGGAAAAAATGGAATGGATGTTTTTGGCAAGGTTTGTGAGCGTGAATATGCAAGAACTCTTCCTATAAACGTAAAAAACGGATGTAAGCTGGAAAATAATAATATAATTGCCCTTATTGATGGAAAAGCACATATTGCTAATAATACAATAAGCGTCAACAGAGTTTTCTCTGTTGAAAATGTAAATATGGAAACATGTAATTTGAAATTTTCCGGAGATATTGAGGTGTATGACAGTGTAAATGATCATATGTCTGTAAATGCAGGCGGTTCTCTTGATGTAAGCAAGAATGTAAATACAGCAAATGTTACAGCAGGTGCTGTAACGATTCTTGGAAATGCCATAAAGTCAAATATATTATCAGGTCAGATAGATGTTGAAAAAAAAGAATATTCAAAAGTACTTATGGATTTTAAGGAAATGCTCTCTGAATTAATAAGTATTGCGGAAAATACAAATAGAGGAAATGAAAATCTAAATTTTGGAGAGCTTATTAAGTCGCTTACAGAAGCCAGGTTCTCAAATTTTCAAAAAGTTGCATTTAATATTGTAACAATGAACATAAAAAATAGAATAAAACATAATAAACTTGTTAATTATATAAAAGATTATATTTTAGGATATAATATATTAAAATTGAAATCAATTACTGAATTAAAACGGTTTATTGATATAGTAGAGAATGAAATTGAGTTTTATGATAAAAATATAATAGTTCCTCTTGATGTGAGGATTGGATACTGTCAGGATTGCGAAATAAAATCTACTGGGAATATAATAATAAATGGCAAAGGTGAATATACATCAAAACTTAATGCAATGAAAGATATTATGTTTACTCAAAGAGATTCTGTTGCAAGAGGAGGAATTCTTACGGCAGGAGGAAATATAAGTGCTGGCATTATTGGAAGTACAGCAAGTATAAGTACAATTTTAAATGTTCCTCTTTCTGGAAGAATTACAGCAACAGGTGCATATAAAAATACAACATTTTGTTTTGGTAAAAAACATATTACTTTAGAAAAGGATATGGAAAATATAAATGTATATTATGATTCAAATATTCATGAAATAAAAATTGCTTATTCTGGATTGTAATCATAAAAATTAAAGAGTTTATTAAGTGTAGATATTATATTAATTAACATATAAGAAATAAGTACATAATAGAAATAAAATCAAAATATAATTTTTTTTAATTATTAGAAAATATATTGCTGCAAGTATCTTTTGCATTTAACTTTTACATGTATAAGATAAATTTTGAATGTGATTTTAATCTGGCAGCATAGACATAATATAACAGTCAGAAAAGAGGAGAATTACTAATGAAAGCATATGAAAGATTATTAAATTATGTTAAAGTTTATACAACATCAGATGAAAGATCTGAAAGTCATCCAACTACAGCAAGACAATTTAATCTTGCAAAGATTCTTGTAAAGGAAATGAAAGAACTAGGAATAGAAAATGTTGTATGTGATGAAAATTGTTATGTATATGGGCAGATTTCAGCAAGTAAAGGATATGAAGACAAAAAAGCAATAGGTCTTATTGCACATATTGATACAGCACCAGCTGCATGTGGAGAAAATGTAAAACCTCAGGTAATAGAAAATTATGATGGAGAAGATATAATTCTTAAAGGTAATAATAGTGTACTTTCTCCAAAGAGATTTCCACATTTGAAAAAATTAAAAGGAAGAACACTTATAACAACTGATGGTACTACTCTTCTTGGAGCTGATGATAAGGCTGGAATAGCTGAAATACTAACAGCATGTGAGCGAATATTAAAAGAAAACATTCCTCATGGGAAAATATGTATAGGTTTTACACCAGATGAAGAAGTTGGACTTGGTGCACATCTTTTTGATGTAAAAAAATTTGGCGCTGATTTTGCATATACAATAGATGGTGGAATTGAAGGAGAAATATCTTATGAAAACTTTAATGCGGCAATGGCTAAAGTGTGTATAAATGGTGTTTCTGTGCATCCTGGAAGTGCAAAGAATACAATGATAAATGCCCTTAATGTTGCAATTGAATTCAATTCAATGCTTCCTGCATGCGAACGACCTGAATATACAGAGGGGTATGAAGGATTTTATTATCTTGAAAAGTTGAATGGAAATACTGATAATGCTGTAGCAGAGTATATAATAAGAGATCATGATTCCGAAAAGTTTAATGCAAAAAAAGATACTATAAAACTTGCTGAAAAACTATTGAATGAGAAATATGGAGAAGGAACAGTAAAAGTTACAATAAAAGAACAATACAGAAATATGATTGAACAAATAAAACCATGTTTTCATCTTATAGATAATGCAGTGGAATCAATAAAGGAACTCGGCATTGAGCCTGTGATTGAACCAATAAGAGGAGGAACTGATGGAGCAACACTAAGTTATATGGGACTTCCATGTCCAAATTTAGGAACAGGAGGATTTGCATATCATGGAGAATTTGAGCATATAAGCGTTGAAGGAATGGATATAGCCACAGATATAATAATAACTATATTAAAGAAATATGCTGAAGAAGAATAGAATGACTTAATAATTTAAATATGAAAATGAAATGGCTGTTAATTGCAGTGCAGGATGTGAAAATCTGTATGTATACAGAAAAAGCAGAGCATTTATTAATAGCCATTTTAATTATGTCAGAAAAATTTCTGATATATATATTAACAATTTATAACGAATGATGAAATTTTTGAGATATTTTTACATGTATATGATAAATTGTAAACATAATTTTAATAGAAAAGTCATGTAGAATAAAATAATTTGTTTTGTGTTCATAAAAATTACAATAATGATATTTATGTAAATATATGCTATAATGTGTAAATAAAAATAGTCAAACTTAGAAAGGAGCATGCTGTTAACATTTATATGATTAATTATATGATATGAGAGAACTTAATTATTACTCTGCATATAAATTATGACAGCAAGGGAAAATATGTTAGAATTAAAAAACATATGCTTTACAGTAGAAAATGATAAAGAAATATTAAAGGATGTAAATCTTACAATTGATGATTCTAAATTTATTGCTATTACAGGACCAAATGGTGGGGGAAAGTCTACACTTGCAAAAATAATAACAGGAATTAAAACTCCAACTAAAGGCCAGATAATATTTAATGGAGAAGATATAACAGATCTGAGTATTACAGAAAGAGCAAATAAAGGAATAAGTTTTGCATTTCAGCAGCCTGTAAGATTTAAAGGAATAACAGTAAATGATCTTATAACTCTTGCAGCAGGAAAAAAGATTACAAAAAAGGAAGCATGCGTATATCTTCGAGAAGTAGGATTGTGTGCAAAAGAATATATAGACAGGGAAGTCAATGGCAGTTTATCAGGAGGAGAACTTAAGAGAATTGAAATTGCTACAATTATTGCAAGGGGAACAAAATTATCATTGTTTGATGAACCTGAAGCAGGAATTGATATTTGGAGTTTTAACAATATGATAAGTGTATTTGAAAAAATGAGGAGAGACATAAATGGATCTATAGTAATAATATCTCATCAGGAAAGAATACTTAATATTGCAGATGAGATTGTACTTATAGAAAATGGAAAAATAAAATCTCATGGTAGCAAGGAAGAAATACTTCCTGGTCTTTTAACAGCAGCAGGAAATTGTAGATTTTATAAAGGAGAAGAATAGTCATGGATGATATACAAAAAAATTTGCTTAAAGAAGTTTCGGATTTACATAGCATTCCAGAAGGTGCTTTTAATATAAGAATTGATGGAGCTGTAGCTCTAAGAAATACAACTGCTAATATAGATATAGTGCCTAAAAGTGATAAAAGTGGAATAGATATTTTTATAAAGGAAAATACTAAGAATGAAAGTGTACATATTCCAGTTATATTAAGCCAGAGTGGAATGAGTGAACTTGTATATAATGATTTTCACATTGGAGAAAATGCTGATGTGACTATAGTTGCTGGATGTGGGATTCATAATGGCGGTGATAAAAAATCTGAACATGATGGTATTCATACATTTTATATAGGAAAAAATGCAAAAGTAAGGTATATTGAAAAACATTATGGAGAAGGAGAAGGTACTGGAGAAAGAATATTAAACCCACAGACTATTGTAAATATAGAAGACGGTGGATATATGGAAATGGAAACTACGCAGATAAAAGGTGTGGATTCAACCAAAAGGGTTACAAAAGCTAAGCTTAAAAATGATGCTACTCTTGTAATAAAAGAAAAGATACTGACTCATGGAAATCAGTTTGCAGAAACTGAATTTGAAGTTGATTTAAATGGAGAAAATTCAAGTACGAATGTTATTTCAAGATCAGTTGCAAAGGATAATTCAAAACAAATATTTAGATCTAAGGTAAATGGAAACAATAAATGTGCTGGTCATACTGAGTGTGATGCAATAATTATGGATAATGGATGTGTAAAAGCAATTCCAGAAATAACAGCAAATAATATTGATGCAAGTCTTATTCATGAAGCTGCAATAGGAAAGATTGCCGGAGAACAGCTTATAAAACTCATGACTTTAGGACTTACGGAGCAAGAAGCTGAAACACAGATTGTAAATGGGTTTTTAAAATAGTATTTTTTGCACGTTAAAATTCAATTGTAATTTTTTGGGATGGAAATGACCAAATTCAATTACATGAGTACAAAATTTCATAATTCTATTTAAAAAAATTAAAAAATAAGTTATAATTTATTAAAAGGTTGAGAAATCTTTTAATATGCAGAACTAAGGAGAATGTAATGATGAAATGTACTGCTTGCACGTTAATAATTAAGGATGATTTTGACAATGTTCTTATTTTTAAAAAGAAAGTTAAAAGAGGACAAATCGGAAAATGGTCACTTCTTACACAAAATGTTAGGGGAAAAGAAAGTGATGAAAAATGCTTAAATAAAGCTAGTAATAAGATTTTAAAAACTATTATATTCGATTTAGAACCTTATAAAGATTTTTTAGTAAATGAAGAGTTAGATGAGGGTGTACGAGTTTATATGGGTGGAATTAAAGGTAGATTTGTTTTAGATAAATCATATGATGAAGCTCAATGGGTTCGCAAGGACAAGCTTAACGAGTATGAATTTGAGGATTTTGATAAATCTATAATAGCAGATTTTATAGCTGAATAATCATTTTTGCAGAATTTTAACATTAAGTGCAATGAAAAGCTGCCACAAAGTTTTGAGGAAAGTTGTGGTGGCTTTTTATTGTATTTGTATTGTGTAAAAATAGTGTTAATTTATGTTTATAAATGGTAAATTTATTTTATTTATTTATAGTATGATGATAAAATATGATTGATAAAGTGTGAATTGAAAATTTAAATATAATTAAAAGATTAATGGAAATAAAAAAATGAATCAATTAAAAAAATTTTAAGTATTCATAGAAAATAATTTAAAAATAAATAAACAGGGTAATATAAATAGAAATATAGATAATAATATAACTGATAGGAAAGGGCGGAGGTGCAGATTTGAAAAATAATGCAGCCATAAGGGAATTTAAAAAGTATAAAAGCCAGATAAATCAAATTGAAGAAATAATAGAACATTCTAAACCTGGAGCACTAATAGAACATGAAAGTTCTATTAGAAAGAAGTTAAGGCATTTAAATGAGCTTCAAATTGATTTAAAGGATTACGATATAGTGGTAGAAAGATATGAAGAACTTCTAGAATATGTGTCTAAAAGAATTATTGATGAGTATAATAGGAAAAACAATACAGAATTTGATTTTTATGAAATTGTACGTGGGAATTACAATGTATTTGTAAATTCAGGAATAATGACAGTGCTTACAAAAATGCATATTCCAAGTCTTATTGGAAAAGAATTTGAAAAAGCCTTTCCAGACAATCCTAAAGATGAATATAGGCAAGCAAGAACAATGAAAAGAAAATTTTATATACATCTTGGAGACACAAATACAGGAAAGACATATACAGCTCTTGAAAGACTTAAAACAGCTTCAAAAGGAGTATATCTTTCACCTTTAAGGATACTGGCTTTGGAAAACTATGAAAAATTGAATAATGAAGGTGTAAAATGTGATCTTCTTACAGGAGAAGAGGAAATAATTAATCCTGGTTCGACACATATTTCATGTACTATTGAAAGAGTGAATTTAAGGGAACATTATGATATTGCTGTAATAGATGAAATACAGATGATAAGTGATCCTTTTAGAGGTATAGCATGGAGCAAATCAGTACTTGGCCTTCAGTGTGATGAAATACATATATGTGGAGCTTTGAATGCAAAGGAAATTTTGATAAATATGATTGAAGATTGTCAGGATGAATATGAAATTATAGAATACAAAAGATCTATGCCTCTTATTATAGAAGATAAAAATTTTAGTTATAATGATGTTAGGGAAGGAGATGCAATAGTTGTTTTCTCAAAAAAAAGAGTTCTTGAAATTGCACAAGAATACTCAGAACGAGGAATAAAATGTTCTATAATTTATGGTGATCTTCCTCCAGAAGTGAGAAAAATGCAATATGAACAATTTGTAAGCAAAGAAACAAAAGTACTTGTGACAACTGATGCAATAGGAATGGGTGTAAATCTGCCTATTCAAAGAATTATATTTATGAGCATAAGAAAATTTGATGGTGAAGAGGTCCGTGAACTTACATCGCAAGAGGTTAAACAAATTGCAGGAAGAGCTGGAAGAATTGGAATATATGATGTTGGATACGTTGCAGCAGCAGGAGGAAATGCTCATATCGTTAAAACTAAAATAGAGAAAGAAGATGTACCTATAAAAAAAGCTGTAATAGGTCCTTCAGAAATTATTCTTACAATAAAAAATTTACCATTGAATGAAAAGCTGGCTTTATGGAGTACTAGAAAAGAAAAGATTGAATATTATACAAAAATGGATGTAAGTGAATATATATATATACTTGATAAAATAAAGAAATATAAACTTTCAGAGGAAGTTCAGTGGGATCTTCTTAAAGTACCTTTTGATGTGTCAAGAGATGAACTTATGGAAATGTTTCTTGATTATGTTGATGAATTGTTTGTAAATAAACAGGATGAGTTATTTATTCCTCAATGTTATAGTGGGAATCTTGATGAACTTGAAATATATTATCAAAAGATAAATATGTATTATTCTTTTTCAAAAATATTCAATTTGAAATTTGATGTACAGTGGGTGTATGATGAAAGAATAGCAGTTAGTGAAGAAATAAATGAAATTCTTCTAAGAATATAAAGTTCTGCTGCTTCGATAAGCATTTCAATTTGTTTGAAATGAAAAAAATTATCATCAAATTGACCAAAAAAGTTAAAATGATATTTAAAAATTTTGTTTTTTAGTATATACTATTAATGATTAAAGATATATTAATGGTTTAAATATATTAATTATATTAAAATAATCCAAAGGAGAGCGACCAATGACTGAATTAAATCATGAACTTGGAATTATAGCATTAGAAAGCTGCAGAGAACTTGGAAGTGCTATAGACAAGTATATTCAAAAAAAGAGAGAATGTAGTGATTCATTCTTAATTCCTCTTGATGAAATAAGATTTTCAAATGGGGAAGGAAAGGTAAAGATTTCTGAGACAGTAAGAGGAAGAGACATATACATACTATGTGATGTTGGAAATCACAGCTGTACATATAAAATGTTTGGAAAAGAGACTCATAAAGGTCCAGATGAACATTTCCAAGATATAAAGAGAACTGTTGCTGCTATAAGAGGTAAAGCTGCTAGAATTACAGTAATTATGCCACTTTTATATGAATCAAGACAACACCGCAGAAAAGGAAGAGAATCTCTTGACTGCGCATTAGCACTTCAAGAATTAGAAAGATTAGGTGTAGATGAAATAATTACATTTGACGTTCACGATCCTAATATACAAAATGCAATTCCATTATTATCATTTGAAAATGTATATCCAACATATGATATGGTAAAAGCTCTTGTATCTACTGAAAGTAGCTTAGAGTTAGACAAAGAAAAATTACTTGTTATTAGTCCTGATACTGGGGCTATGGATAGAGCCATTTATTATGCTGGTGCATTAGGAGTAGATGTTGGATTATTCTATAAGAGAAGAGACCATTCTACAATAGTAAATGGCAAGAATCCTATAGTTCAGCATGAATATGTAGGAAGAAGTGTAGAAGATAAAGATGTATTAATAGTTGATGATATGATTGCATCAGGAGAATCAGTTATTGATATAGCTCAAGAATTAAAGAAGAGAAAAGCTAGAAATGTATATGTTGCAGCTACATTTGGATTCTTTACAGAAGGACTTGATAAATTCAATAAATTCTATGAAGATGGAGTTATAAGCAGAATATATTGTTCTAACTTAACATATATTTCACCAGAATTAAATGATGCTCCTTGGTTCCATGCAGTTGATATTTCTGAACTTTGTGCAAGAATAATCAACAGATTGAACTATGGAAAATCTATAGCTAAATATATGGATGCAACAAGAATAATTCATGATTTATTAAATGAATAATTATATTTAGTATTTGTGCTGTTTTGGAATTTTAGGTTCCAAAACAGCTTTTTTGTTCTAGTACAAGAAATTATAAATTTTTGTTTATATAGAATATTATATTGTTAAATGATATATGTATAATTTTTGAAAAGTATACAGGAGTAAAATTTTATTTAGTTTATGAGTTGTTGAATATGTAAATTTGAATATTTACATAGATAGGTGTAAAATGTCATTAATAGTGCTATATTTATAATTATTTTACAAAAATATATTATGAAAGTTAATTTTTTCTTAATAAATATATAATACATCCGTTATTGACTTGAAAAAGGGACTATGTTTATAATGGAAATATGTAAAGAAATATTCATTGAAAAGTGGAATTGCATTTTATGGATGGAGATTCCACAATGTAGGGGGTCAATGAGGCTGAAGGAGATTAATATGAAGAGTAGAAAAATACAGACACTAGTAGCCGCAATAGCTATTACATGTATGACAACAACTAGTGGACTAACTGTTTTTGCAGCACCAAATGATACAACAGCAGCAGAGACTGAAGTGTTAGAAAATAATGGAATATCAGAAAATGTAGAGTCGGTAGATCAGCAATCCATTAGCAAGATTATTCAAAACATACAAGAATATGATAGTAAGATTGAGTATAAAATGCAGAAGCTTAATGAATTAAAAGAACAGCTTCTTAATAAGGAAAATGAAATAGAAGATAATAAGGCAAAGATAGAACTTGCAGAATCAGATATTGAAAGAAAAGATTCTGAACTTGCAAAGAGACTGAATACAATTCAGAAAAATGGAGGCATTGAAGCAACACCATTAAAATATATTGAAGCTCTTTTATCATCTGAAGATGTAGTAGATGCTGTAAATAAACTACACCTTATATCAAAGATATGCGAAAGTGATAAAAAACTTATAAAAGAGGCAAAAGAGGCAAAAGATAATCTTTATGAAATACAGGAAAATATAGAAAAGGAACAGAAGGATCTTGAAAAAAGTAAGGAATATGTTGAAAATGAAATAAAGAAATTAGAAGAAGACAAAGAAAAACTTATAAATTATATAAAAGAAAATAGTGCTCTTCTTGATTTAAGTACAAGCAATATAATTCCAGTAACACTTCCAAGTGATATTTCAGAAGAAGCAAAAACACTTATTCTTGAAGCAGAAAAGTATCTTGGAATACCGTACTTATGGGGAGGAACAACACCTGCCGGATTTGATTGCTCTGGACTTATGCAGTATGTGTTTGCATCAGAAGGAATATCAATACCTAGAGTATCTCAGGAACAGCAGAGTTTTGCAAAGAAGATTTCAATGTCAGAAATAAAACCAGGAGACCTTGTGTTCAATAAAGCTTCAGATGCAACTCATGTTGGAATGTATGTTGGAAATGATATGTATATACATGCGCCTCATACTGGGGATGTTGTTAAGATAAGCCAGCTTTCTACATCAAATATGAAGTATGCTGGAAGAGTACTAGAACCAGATAACGAGATAAATAGCAATGATATAAATTAAAAATTTACTATAAAATCACTAACCATATCATAAATTGATAAATT